>JALENH010000092.1 GCA_022767895.1 Eubacterium sp. | reverse complement strand
AAATAGCACTGTATAAAAAGTACCTGTGAAGACGTGACGTCAAATCCAGTTGTTCTGGCAACATACATTTGTGATCTACGTATATTTCTTTTACCGTCATTCGATTCTGAGTTAGTGTACCGGTTTTATCGGAACATATCACGGATACGCAGCCCAGACTTTCAACAGCTTTTAAATCTTTAATAACGGCATGATCGGCAGCCATCTTTCTGGTTCCCATTGCCTGTACGATAGTGACAATGGAACTAAGTGCTTCCGGAATCGCAGCAACAGCTAAAGCAACAGCAAACATTAAGGACGGAAGAACAGCTTCCTGTTGCCACATTCTAAGGCCAAATACCACTACACTAATAAGCAAAATGATAATAGCCAGTTTCTTGCTGAAATCGTCCAAACTTACTTGTAAAGGTGTTTTCTTATTTTTCGTATCATTCATAAGGGTTGCAATTTTACCCATTTCCGTGTTCATCCCCGTAGCTGTCACAAGCACATCCGCTCTGCCGTAAGTTACCAGACTTCCGGAATAAACCATGTTATACCGATCACCTAAGGAAACTTCATCTGTTAGTTCTGCATCCTTTTTATCAACATTGGTTGACTCTCCCGTTAGCGAGCTCTCATTTACCTGCAAAGAATAGTTTTCAATAATCCTCCCATCTGCCACAACCATATCCCCTGCTTCTAACAGTAAAACATCTCCCGGAACAATTTCTTTCGATGCCACTTCTTTTCTTTGTCCATCCCTGAGCACTTTTGCCTTCGGCGCAGATAACTCTTTTAGGGAATCTAAAGATTTCTCCGCTTTTACATATTGAACCGTTCCCAATATGGCATTTAAAACAATTACCGCAAAAATGACAATTGTACTTTCCCCATTCCCGGAAAACATGGAAATAATCGCCGCAGCAATCAGAATCATTACCAACAAATCTGCAAATTGTTCTACAAAAATTCTGAAAATACTTTTCTTGTCATTTTCTCTCAGCGCATTCTCTCCATACTTTTCCCGTAATTGTTCTGCCTTTTCTTCTGTATGCCCTGCTGTACCACCATAGGTTTCAAATAGCTCCTGTTTGGTTTGTTGATAAACTTCTTTCATGTTTCATCTCCTTTACTTATTTGCACAAAAGAAAAAGACCTTTTGTGCACAACAAATGTACACAAAAAGTCTTGTTTAACAACTGTCATCTAGCCTCCGGTCTTCAAAAGACGTCCTGACGAAAACTAGAACATGCAACGCATGCAACTACTCCCTTTTTGTTGAAAGTAATTCTAACATAAGATTTTGGGGGGTGTCAAGCGTTCGTTGGCACTTTTTCAGTACTGGAGTACTTTTCTGGATGAGGTTAAAATTATTCACTAACTATTCTATGAGCTGTAATAATGGTATAGCTATAAGAATTCACCGTAATTTTTATCCCATCAACTTCACAGTACCAGTTCTTTCCCTGCTTATAAATTTGACTGTTTTCCTTTTCTATTTTCTGTTTACAATATTCGACAACATTTTCATTTTGAAGCTGTAGATTTCGCCGGATGCGCTCGATTCCTAACTCTGTTGTGTGGAGCTTATGGATATTTTCTAATAGGGCGTTTTTGTTGTCATCTATGGGGTATAGTTCACTCCTGATAAGTTCTAAAACTCTGTTTTCTCTTTCAATCATCCCTTGAAACGTATTTAGGTTGGCTTTTTCTTTATGATGCAAATAATTTACGCAAATTTTTCACCTCACTTTACCAAAACGCCCCTTCATGAGATAGATGCCCAAAATAGCGTTGAATACAACCGCGGAAAATGTACTAAATCGCTCGAACAGACCGAATACCGCTTTGGGTAACAAAGACGTACCTAGAGGGCCAATAAGCATAGCCACAAGGCAAACAATGGCCCATATGCCAAGAGATTTCATTTCTTCCTTTCTGGCACCGATAGCCACCAGAACCAAAGACGCCAACGAGAATACTACGACCAATACCGTCACCAAAAGATGCATCACGTTCTGCGGGTTTGATGCAGGGGCATCCTTTACCCATGGAAAAAGATTATATCCAACATTGCAAATCCATTCCATAGCAGCAAAAAAGTAAATGCCAGACTTCAACACTTTCGATTTGCAACCAGCCACACCTACGCAAACGAACATGATGGAAACTAGTCCACACGGTCCAAATAATGCATTCAACTGACTGGCAAGTTGTTCTGATGGTGCACCTTCTGCACCCAGATCACTTACTGCCATGCTCAACCAATCATATCCCGGATACGCCAGGGGTGAAAATACCACCATTGCTGTATATGACAACAAACTAATGACCCCCAATATTCCGAACATCCTTACTCTTTTTTCCATTCAATTATCTCCCCTTGTCCTTTTATAGTCACTCCTCACGATATGGCTCTGACAGCAACAAGATTATTTAAATCCAATTACCTCTCCTCTAATTTTATCTTTAGAATTGCAGTAGAAGAAAATTTTTTCCGCCTTTTTTCTGGAAATTTTCTTCGATGACAGAACTTTGAATTTATTGTTCTTAACCGAATATTTCTTCAATACCGGGTTGCTTTTTTCCATCAGATATTTGGAGATTTCCGTATAAGTTGCTTTTCCGTTATTAATCTCCAATTTTCCAGCAAAATGATTGCCAGCAACTAAAATTGCTTTCTTTGTAAACGCAATCGGATAGCTTGTGCCATTGGATTTTACTTCACATATATATTTTACTTTTCCATTTACTGCCTGATAGATATCGGCGCAAATCGTCGCCCCATCACCATACAAATTCTTCGTTGGCGTTACAACCAGTATCTTGGAGCCTTTTCCCACTTTAATCTGCACAGACGAAATGCCCTTTTTATACTTTTTCTTCTTTTTCAACTGTTTCAGTTTATTCTTGTACAATTTGGAAACACTTGTTTTCGCCAAAACTTCTTTTGGTGTCACAGCAGTCATGCCCACAACAAGTGCCAGAGCCGATAAAACTGCCGTTGCCCTTTTGATGAATTTTTTCATGAATGAATCCTCCCTTTCCTTTTATAAATATATTTTTCACATCATCGTCTTATTTATGAGTGTGGCATTATTATTTCCTGCTCTATTATCACTTGGAGTCTTTCCAATCGTAACCATATACCGCGGATCGTCCTTGTAAGTTAGCTTGTAATGCTTGCCATCATCCGAAATGGTTATCCCAAGCTCCGACAGTTCCTGTCTCATCGCACTACTGAGATTTTTGTACCCCTTAAACACCGCCTTTACTCTCTGCTTACGTTTTTCACTTAAATGCTGATACAGATTATTCTCCAAAATATCTTCTAGTATATCAGCACGACGAGTTGTCTCTTCCGTATGTGTTAACGCTTCGTCTATCGCACTAAGAATCATATCTTTTATCTCGTCAGGATAGAAATCCTCCTCATCACCCTGGTATAAAATCGGCATTGCCTCGGTTGCATTCAGCTTTGCACGCAGAACACTATTCTCCAGAATAAGAGCTTCATTGGCTTTCGTTAGTTCTTCCATTTTCTGTTGCATTCTCTTTAGATCTTCATCAAATGTCTCATACACCTGGTCAATCTCGTTCTCTGCATTCTGACGCGCATTCTCTGCTTCCTGATATTTTTTAATCTGTTGATTCAGATTGCTATTTAGAATAGCATTATTGACACCTTGCCATGTATAAAGAATATCCACACTCTGAGAATTCCAATATTGAATAATATTCTTCACCACTTTTTCCAAACGTGCTCTATTATCTCCTTTTGCGCTTCTATAAAGAAAACGTTTTCTTGGCAAACTTTCTGAAGGATAATAAATCCTTACTGCTCCAAAATCTTCCTTTGTCTCATTGCAAATTTGGCCACACTCCAGACAACTCTCTTTATCCTTTTCTACCAATACATGAGCTGCCCCCTTGAGCCTGGAAGCCATCCACTTTGTATCAAGAACTTCTTGACCATCTAGGGTTTTTGATACATATATTACCGGCAATTGATATTCCCTTTTATGTTTTACTACATCGGAGACAATCTCCAGATACTCATCCGTAATTTCTGTTGGTGTTCTTAATACCGGTAAATTGAAATCCTCCGCCAAATATCCACCTTCAATTAGCAAAGTAATGAAATGAGGTGTCGAAAATTCCCCATTCATTACCAAAGCATCCTCCCTGTAAGTACGTTCAAGTCGAATTGCAATATGTTTTTCCGCAAAGTTCACGACAAAATCTGTATCCCAAACAACCGCATCATCTGCAACCTTTTCATGGCGTACTGCCATAATCTGTTTTTCTGAATAATAGACAAAATCCAAAGACAACTTATCATCCCCAAATTTCATACTATATTCACCATTCCACTTTACATCCGCCACACGATTTTCCTCGTACTTACTCGTTTTATTCCACTGCAAAACAAGCTGAACAAACGCATCTTTCGTCAAAGAATCATTAATTTTTAAAATTGTTGAAAACAATATCATTAGAACTCCTCCATAATTTCCATAATCTTATCTCTGCCCCCGTCCTGATATAATGCCCTTCCTGAACTGCTGCGACTGTTGCCACCACGCATACAACTATCGAACTGTATTTCAAATCTATATTTGATAATGTCAGCGGAAGAATAAATAACAATGCTCCGGTAACTTTATTCATGACAGTATGAACCGCCACGAATTTCTTTTGCACTACATATCCCGAAATAGCATTGATTATCTTGATTAACGCAATAATACCAATCCATGCATAAAGCCAAACAGGAATATCCATTACCGGAAGCAGTTTTATCAAACATGCAACGACGAAAATGAAATCTGCAATCGTATCCAGCTTTGAACCAAATTCGCTGGCAGTATTCGTTTTCCTAGCCACCGTTCCATCAATCATATCGGTAAATCCCGCGACTATGTATAATACATAAAACACTGGAGAAATTGCCGGAGAAAATAGCAAGGCAATACTGCATATGATTCTGATACTTGTTATGATATTGGCCATTTGTTCACTCCTTTGCACTTTCCTCCAATTCTAGCAGATACTTATCGTAATCAGACATGAATAACCTGTCCTGAACTACTCGATACTTTTCAAATTCAGTCTCCGCATGAAGCTTTGCAATCTCCGCGGTTACCTTTCCCGCATCCTTCAAAAGACCATAATCAAACATTTTAATAAAACCGTTAAGCCTTTGTTCCCAATCCTGCATCGTCAGCGGAATGTGCCTCAATGTCATACTTTCAGCAAAATCTAAATATGCAGTAACCATACGATTTAATTGCTTCATTTCATCCTGGCTCAAATAATTCTTTGCAATTGTAACGTCGCTTTTCTTAATCTTACCATCTGGTGCATCAGCCCATGTGGTTAGTCCCATATGTTCTTTTGTATGGTCAGCTCTTTCTACAATCAGTTCAGCCGCTGTATAACCATGAACCGCAAAATGCATTTTGTTCTGAACTGTTGCGTAAAATCTTTTTGTTGTTGAAGAATTTCTATCATAATCTATTGCTGTAGCATAAAGGTCTGTAATTTTCTGGTAAAACTTTCTTTCACTTGCCCGTATTTCCCGAATACGTTCTAACTGTTCATCAAAATACTTTTCTGTCAAGTACGTTCCACGTTTGAGCCTTTCATCATCCATGACCCAACCTTTGATGGTGTAGTTTTTTGCAATCTCATTGACCCATTTACGAAACTGCACTGCACGCTCAGAATTAACTTTAAATCCAACAGCAATTATCATTTCTAATGAGTAATGATTTGTATTATAACTTTTTCCGTCAGAAGCAGTTATTCGAAATTTTCGAATAACTACATTCTCTTCTAATTCACTATCGCTAAACACCTTCTTAATATGATAGTTAATTGTATTTGTTTCCACATCATATAAAGTAGCCATCATTTTCTGTGTCAGCCATATATTTTCATCCTCATAACGCATTTCAATGCTGTCTTGCTGGTCACCAATGGACGCAACATAGGTCAGGTATTCCGCTGCGCTGGAACGGATCGTTATTTCATCTTTTTTCTTTTTCAAATGGGATTCCTCCGTAAATCTATTCTACATTCACAGGCATTTCAAATAAAGGCAGGTTTTTCAGGAATGGTCCCGCAACCTTATATGGAATATTTTCTGCCTCAAGTTCCTTTCTAAAACCATCCACGTATGGTGTGTCTTTTAAGACCTGCTGGAAGGTTACATAAAACTTATCATCCATGGACATAACCTCAAGCATAATATGACCATCGGTAATAATTTCACCGGATTCTATATATTGGCTCATATCTCCCCACTGGGTCTGTCCCGTGTAGCTGACATTATAGGAATGTGTTTTTTCGAGGGCAAGTGTACGATGTTTCTGACAATAGGCAACTTTTTCCTCCAGTGTTTTCAGTTTCTCCACCTCAGCCATACGTTTGAAAACTTTTCTTCCATCATTTATGGCATTCTCCGGCTGAGACTGAATGATAACATTTCCGCGGGAAATCGTACACAGTTTTTCCAATGAGGCATCTGCTAATTTATCCGGATAAGGTATCCGAATTTGTCTCACGATATCACAGGTAGAATTCGGACATCCCACTTCACTGCGATAATTATGTGCAAGTTGTCCCGTGATCGGAAGTTTTTTGTCCGGCCATGCCTTATACAACATTCGAAACATGAGCGCAGATAACAGGGTTGCCGGACTTGCGTCGGAAGATTTTGCCTTACTCATCAAATCTTTCTGCAAAAATTCAAAACGGTAATAACCGTTATATGCCTTTTCCCCATTTGTGTATGCCTGCACATATTCGTGCATCGGCATTTCCCCATTGGGTATTCTGTCCAGTCCAATGGTTTCTACCTCTGGAAGTTTATTGATATCTAGGAAGTCGCGTTCCCCCGTTACAAAGTCTTCACCCGGAAGGTTTATCTTTTCCACCTTCAATTCTACCGAATAACATTCCGATAGATAACAGTAAAGAACGGTCTTTATCCATTCAAACAAACCACATCCACCGGCAAGAATATGACTTGCATTAAATCCCAGAGTGTTCCCCGAATAGTCCACGGATACCATGTGAAAATTCACACCGGCAGAATTTAGCCTCCGCGTCTCTCCTTTGTTTTCATATACAGCAACCGGGCGTTTGTTATCTACAATGAGATACTCTTCTCCCTGCCGTATTAATTGTTTCGAAAAGTACGGATAGCGTGTCATCGCTTTTTGTACTGCCTGTTCCAGATATGCGGAATCCACCTCCTCCGTTAGATGCAGCAGTATTCTGACTGTGTAATTAATTTTGCCAATATCATATGGCAGGATTTCACTCGTATATTGTTTCACAATATCACTCCTTTCGTAT
>JALENH010000089.1 GCA_022767895.1 Eubacterium sp. | reverse complement strand
ATTACATTCTATGCTTTCTTATCTGTTTATCTATATACCATCGCAAAATTCCTACATACTCTTCGTATTCCCCATTTGAATCCGTATCAGCATACTTTTTACTCCATTTTTGCAATAAAGGAAGTGCATCCTGTGTTTGTTTTAGTTGTCCCAGTTTATTTATGATTGCCTGTACAGCACTTCTTCGATTTCCAACCAAATACCCAAATGGATCATTTAAGTTAAGTACATTATCTATGTCATCTTGAAAAGTTTTATCACGAGAATACAATTTCCCTTGATTATCATAGTAAATCGTTTCCATATCCGCCTTACTCTGTGGATTAATATGTAACTTGGTATTTCCTTTCATGGAATCGCACGTAAATCGGTTCTTATTAACTTTTCCATTTTCTTCATACAATCTCTGATTCCCATCACATACTGCCAGGAGATTGGAGTATATTAGTTGATTATCATCATTTCTTGCTTCATAGTGCTCGATTTTTACATCCTTCTGTAGTCGAATTTTCCTCATGCAATATGCGCAAAGATACCCTTGTTCCTTTAATAAAAATTCTCGCAACTCTGCCTTATCCAAACTATCAAAATCCGCTCCAGGTGTGGCTCTGTGCTTTCTCAAGGACTCTGGCTCTCTGGATTTTTGAATGTATATCATACTTTGTCATCTCCCCTGTTAGAAAGTCTCCAAATCATAAGCAACTTTCGCCTGTACTACATCACCATCTTTTTCTCCTAAAATAGACTCTAACTGTGTTAACAACTTTTTGGCAATTTCATACTGTTCCTCTGCGAGTGCTTTGTAATAGGCATCTTTTATCTCAACCACCTTCTTGGGACGCACATCTACCTTCATCATTTCCTGCAATATTGCTGTTACATCTCGTCCATAGGTCGTGTTCCCCGGTACAAATATTTCGCCATCTTCCAAAAGCAACACATGCTCCTTAGACACATTTGCTAAAACACTTGGTGAGTGCGTTGTCATGATAAACTGCACTTTCGGGAAAATATTATGCAAATCTCCTACAATTCTCTTTTGCCATTGCGGGTGCAAGTGCATATCCACTTCATCAATCAACACAATACCTGGCGTTTCCTCTAAAATATTTTCCAACAGCTGCGGATTCAACACTGCCATACGATATGCAATATCAGCCACCATACTCATCGTAATTTTAAGTCCATCACTCAGCATGCGCATCGGCAATTTCTCATATTTCCCGTTCCTTTTGTATTCAATTTCGATTTCCCCTGATTTAAGCTTATACTCAAATTTTGCAATGTCATTACTGTTTTCTACGCCAGAAAAACACATTCCCATTGCTTTCTTTACTACCTCAAGCTCTGGAATCAGTTTTTGCTCCTGTATCTGAATTTCCGTCATCTGTTTGAACCATCGCATCATCTGTTTATCATTAGAGGCAGAATCCAAGCAATCCGTATACCCCACGGTTCTAGTAAATTTGTTAGTACCAGAGGCAACATGACGCGCTCTCTTCTGCATATACAATCTACCTGTCCCGTAGTAAGCAATCATTGGAAGTATGGTATCGGCATCTCCTTTACGAACTTTATCCTGCAATTTATTGCCATATTGCATAATTGCTCTGGCATCAGTAATATGCGTACGTCCACTCTTTCCATGAAGACTACGACGCCATTCCACATCACGTTCTTCTATACCACATACTGCATCAAGAACAACCGGATATTGCTCTTCCGATTCAATTCGACTCCCTAATTCATAGGTTTTTCGGTGTGCATCATCATGTAATATACCATTGGATTTGATACCATCAAATCCGGCAATAAAACTTCCTAGTGAAGTAGCTATCGCATCCAAAATCGTCGACTTACCCGCTCCATTCACACCAACCAAGACGGTATATTCCTTATCAAAGTTCACTTCTGTCTTTTCAAAACATCTGTAATTCTCCATTTTTAGTGATTTGATATACAAATTTGTCACCTCCTACATGTGCCATATTCGGAACTCTTTGCTCCAATAACTGTTAACATGAATTCCCATAATATTGTATCAAAACACAAATAAAACTACAAGGTGGGATTTGAGATCAGTCACAAATAGCAGTCCGTTCTTCTCAGCGATATGTATGGTTTTGACTTCCGAATTTTCTTTACTTCCCTCGTATCAATCTCAGCATAAATAATCTGCTCTGTGTCATCCGCCTTTATCATCGTTTCCCCATTTGCTGACACAACCATAGATTTTCCTGCAAAATCCATTTCGCCCTCTCTGCCGACACGATTACACATGGCAATAGGGACACTGTTTTGAAACGCCTGGACACACAATTCCATTTCAAACATTTTCATAGGTTCCCGTTTTGTATTTACAGTTGGAATTAATATGATATCTGCATCCATGAGCGTTACCGTCCGGATACTTTCCGGATAATGCC
This sequence comes from Eubacterium sp., assembly GCA_022767895.1. Taxonomy (GTDB): domain Bacteria; phylum Bacillota; class Clostridia; order Lachnospirales; family Lachnospiraceae; genus Eubacterium_F. Next base: position 672 of record JALENH010000089.1, on the reverse strand, counting down.
GGTCAAAACACACCACAATCCCTATCTTGCCCAGACCTGTGTCGAAAACTTGAAACCCGGTATCAGATGGCGTGTAATAATCCTGCTCATAGAATTTTTCTGCCTGTGCAACATGCACCATCTTCTGTACACCAAGTATTTCACCATCCTGGTCAATCAGAATACTTGCGTCATAAAATTTGCCTTTTTCCGACAGATGATACATCTCTTCCCTGGTACTGTGGAAAAAATTCTGTCAGCTGAACTTCCGGAAAAAGAATCAAATCCGCATTATTCTCTGCAGCCTCTTTGATTGCATTAAGACTTTTGGCAAGATTTTTCTCTATACTTTCTGCATTCTCCATTTGATACATTGCTAATTTCATAGTGCACCTCGAAACTCAATAGAAATTTACACTCTATTATAGCAACATTTTTCATGGGGCGCCATATTTTCCTTATTTCTTCTTCCATGCATTACTTGTCTGTATCGCAGCATGGAGCTTCATAGAGTCTTCAAACGTCCAACCCTTTCCAGAGCCAATACTTGCTCCAAATGCTGCCCCAAACACGGTTGCTGAATCCGTTTTCTTGTCCTCGTCAAACGCTCCACCAACACCTAACGCTGCACCCATAATTGCGTCTTTGTCACCAAAAAATCCCATAGTTACCACCTTTCTGCTCTGCTACTAT
>JALENH010000254.1 GCA_022767895.1 Eubacterium sp. | reverse complement strand
TATCTGCATCGAGGGAAGATTTCCGAAATACGACAACGAAATGGCAATCGGTGCAAAATATGCAAAGGAACATGACTTGAAAATCGGCGAAGAAATTACATTGACGGCGGAAGGGAAAGAAGCAGTATATATTATATCCGGGTACACACAAATATCCAACTATTTAGGGAAGGACTGCGTATTGACGCGAGGTGGTTTCGAGCGTCTGGGAAAACTTCAAAGTGTCAATTACAATCTCAACGTGGCAGAAGGGGTGGATGTTGATGCATTGAACGAAGACTTGAGTGGGAAATTCGGGAACAGCATAAGTGGGACGGTCAATTACAAGTCGGCAGTGGATGCCGGGTCTGCGGTTTATATTTCACTGATGAAAATGATTGTTATTGCGATTCTCATATTGTGTATCTTTGTGATTACCTTTGTCTTGTATTTGCTTGTCAGAACGATGCTAACCACAAAGCAACGTGATTACGGCATTCAGAAAGCTCTCGGCTTTACGACGAGACAGCTCGTTCTGCAAACGGCAATCAGCTTTATGCCTTCGGTGATTCTTTCTACAGTAGTAGGGTTGGTGGTGAGCTTCTATGTGGTAAGACCATTAACGGCTCTGTTTCTGAGTGGAATTGGTATTGTAAAATGTACCTTTATTGTTCCGGTGGATTTCATTTTTGTTGCAGGAATCGGTCTTATCCTGTATGCTTTTGTTATAGCGTGTCTGCTTTCTGTAAAAATAAGGAAAATAGCACCTCGTTCCTTAATTACGGAGTGCGTTTAGAAATAAACGAATAAAAAGCAAAATAAACATGACACACAGTTGTCGTGTTTATTTTGTTATAGTGTATGAAAGCGAGGAAATCGGATATGAAAATTGACAGATTGATTGGCATACTGACGGTGCTTTTACAGAAGGACAAGGTGACGGCGCCGGAGTTGGCGGAGCGGTTTGAGGTGTCCAGAAGGACCATTAACCGGGATATTGAGGATTTGTGCAAGGCGGGCATCCCTATCTGTACTGCCCAGGGAACAGGCGGCGGTATTCAGATTATGGATGGTTACAAAATGGACAGAACGCTGTTTACTTCACGGGAGATGCAGATGATTCTTGCGGGACTGCGCAGCCTCGACAGTGTCAGTGGGGGGCATTACTATACCAGATTGATGGAAAAGCTGCAACCGGGGGCTTCGGACTTTATTAGTGGGAAAGATTCTCTGCTCATTGATTTGTCATCCTGGTACAAAGAATCTCTGGCACCGAAGATTGAGACCATTCAGTCTGCCATTGACGAAAAAAGGTTGATTTCCTTTTGCTATTACGCGCCCAAGGGGGAGAGCAGCCGGGTGGTGGAGCCCTATTATCTCGTATTCCGCTGGTCCAGCTGGTACGTTTGGGGGTGGTGCACCGGGAGAGAAGATTTTCGCCTGTTCAAGCTGAACCGGATGGATGAGCTGGTAGCATTGGAAGAATCGTTTGCGGGGAGAGAGGTGCCGCTTCCGGAGCTTTCCAATGAAAAAATCTTCCCGGGGAATATCCGGGTGAAGGCGCTGTTTGAGGGGAATATGAAGTGGCGGCTTGTTGAGGAGTTTGGGCCGTACTGTTTTCGTGAACAGCCGGATGGGAAATTGCTGTTTTCTGCTGATTATACGGATAAGGAGAACCTGATTAGCTGGCTGTTTACCTTTGGTGACCAGGTGGAGCTTTTGGAGCCTGCAGAAATCCGGGAGGAAATAGCTGCTATTGCAAAAAGGATTTGGGAGAAATATGAGAAGGAGGAGTAAAAGATGGAATACATAAGGGTAACGGAAGAAAATCTGGAGTCGGAGCATATCTGTTGCGCTCTCTCAAACAATAAGGATCCACAGGTACTTGCGAAGAAAGAGTGGATGCGGGAACGGCTGAAGGAAGGGCTTGTTTTCCTGAAAGGAAACATTCGCGGGAAGTGCTTCATTGAGTATATACCGGCGGAGTATGCATGGGTTCCGGTGGAAGCGGACAATTATATGCATATCAATTGTTTCTGGGTATCCGGTTCCTGCAAAGGGAAAGGATATGGCAACGATCTTTTGGAGCAGTGCATCGAGGATGCCAAAGCCAAGGGGAAGAGTGGACTTACGGTTATTTCGTCCCCGAAGAAAATGGCCTTTTTGTCCGACCCGAAATATTTGGCGCATAAGGGATTTCAGGTTGCAGATACGGCGGAACCCTATTTTTCTCTCCTGTATCTTCCTTTTTCGGAAGGGGCAGAGGTGCCGCAGTTTAAGCCTTGTGCCAAAGAACCCCGGACAGAGGGAGATGGATTTACCCTGTATTATAGCAGCGGATGTCCCTTCACGGCAAAGTATGTTCCAATGGTAGAACAATATGCCCTGTCCCAGGGAATTCCTTTTCAGACGATAGCTGTAGACACAAGAGAAAAAGCACAGAATTCACCTGCGGCATGGACCAATTATGCACTGTTCTACAATGGTAGTTATGTGACAAACGAGATTTTGTCTGAGAAAAAGTTTCAGAAACTTTATGATGAACTGAGAGGGGGAAAAAGATGAAGTATGAATGGATTGATGATTATTTGTTACAAAAGACCGGAGTGACAAAAGATCTTCAGAAGGACTGGAACTGGATCCGTTGGAGGGAGACTTCCTGAGATCCCAGTATGAGGACATCATTCCCGGTTATTATATGAACAAAACGCATTGGAACTCTGTCAAGGCAGATGGTGAGGTGCCGGATGATTTGCTGAAGGATATGCTGGATAAAGCCTATGGGCTGGTGCTTGGAGGACTGAGTAAAAAGAAACAGAGGGAAATACTGGAGGGGGAAAACAGTGGTGCGCCATCCGGTGAGACGGGTAACTTCTGAAAGAGAAAGTTGTTGCGAACTTCTTTAGAAAGTCGTTGTTTCCCGAGGATTTTTATTCCATTGAGTTTTGTTAGTGATTTCATAAAAAGAGGTTTATCATAGCGAAAAACCGCCACGGAGTGATGGAATCTTTTCCACTGGTTTCCGTGACGATTGTTTCCCTATCAAATCAGCTCGCTCCCTTTGCCGAGCCGGAAGAGGTGACAGAGATTCTGTCGGCCTATAAGAAGAGTGCGAAAGTTCGGAAAAGGAGTATCAGCAGCTGACGAATAATTTATTATTCCCTTTTGCCTCTTCCTTTGAACAGACCGGAGGAGGCATCCTTGACACCGCTGGCGGTGTCTTTTGCTTTATTGAATGCATCTTTTAATTTGCCTTTGTTGAAAACATTTTTGATTTCCTGAGTATAGGCACTTCTTTTTTCTGCTTTCTGCAGTGAATTAAGTTTTTTATCCATGAGTGCCACAACATTGGCTGCCTTAGGGAAAATACTTAATTCATTCCTTTTTGCAGTTAAAAGTTCCATCTGCCCGATATCACAGGCGTTGATACAGCCCTCTAATTGCGAAAATGCTTTTTCCAGATATTTATTGCAGATGTATTCTGAATAAGAACCGCTAAGTAGTTTGGTGGAAAAAACAGTGTATTGTTCCAGAGAGCCACCGGAGGCAATTGCTGCAAATTCTTTGGACAGCTCATTGTCCTGCTGCTCCGCCTCCTGCTTCAATTCGATTGTTGGATACTCTACACCCTCATAGGTGCGCAATGACAGAGTAAAGGTATCCATAACTTTCTGTAGAGCATCCAGATGAGAACATTTGGGAATATGGTACTTTTCCATATCTGCTTTCAGATTTTCCATCTTTGCTGTCACATCTTCCAATGAAGTACAGGTGTCAGCAGGGTATTTTCGGGAAAAGAATTTATCATAGGCACAATTCCGGTTGATAAAAAACAGTTTCATGATAGCTTCTATTTCATCGGCAGAAGCTTCCCGCTTTAATAGCATTTCCGCATAATAGTCTTCATTATAGGGATTCATTTCCACCAGTTTTGCCATCATCTGTTTTTCCTCTTCGCCGGTGATGTTTCCTTTTTCGATGTTACGGAAGATGGCGTTTGCCTGGCTTATTACAGAGGATTCTACGACTTCATATGTATTGTCCGTCCGGGCATTGAGCTCACTGACTACGACATGGTGCATGGCAAAAACATCTTCAAAAATTGCCTTGGACAAATCTTCTGGTATTTGGTCCAGTTTGTAGATTTGATTCTTTATCTCTTCCAGTTCGGCTACTGTTCTGTTTTTCGAGCCGGTTGTCGCCAGGCTGACAACCGCACTGCTGGCCATATTTAATGCTTTTGCTTCCAGAGCACCCTCAATGGCTCCCACCAGACCGAATCCGCCCCCTACCCAGGAGTTCCCGGCATCGTCAATCTGCTCCTGATGTTCTCTTTCGATTTGTTCAATTTCATTTTCAAAAGAAGCGATATCGCCCGCTACATCCTGAAATGCCTTTTCATAGTGACTTCCATTTTGGAAGGTAATTTCTCTGATGCGGATGTCATCCATATCGTAGATTCCATTCTGAACCAGCATGCCAGCTGCCTTTCCCGCATATTCATCCAAAATGGTATCGCCCAATTCTTTTCCGGTTTCAGACAGCGTATCGGATGAATCGATATTTGAATGGTAAGCGTCTATGTATTGTTTCTGCGCTTCTGTTGCAAGAGCGAGGAATTTACCTCTTATTTCGTTGTACTGGGCACGTTCCGGTGTAATGGAGATGTCGTTGCCTAACAGTTGATAGTTTGCCATGAAATCTTACCTCCTTGGTTCATATTTTTTTGGCTATTATAGCAGGAAACTGTCATGCAGATTTTCACTTTTTGACATGAGTATCGGACGGGAAAAACTCTTTTTTACTTTTTGTATTTATGGTATGATAAGAAAAAACGGATGAGGAGATTGCCATGAAGAGGAAAACGATTTGCAAAATTTTATGTCTGGTGCTGGTCCTTCAATTATTGCAGGGGCTTAGAGTGGACCGTTTTTTTTCACATGTTATGGCGCAGTCCGGTGGAACGATGACGATGACGGAGTTTTGGCATGATGGTGCCATGGATGTGACTGTGCCGGAGGGGGATCAAGTGACAATTAACAGCAGGGAGGAATTGGAACTCCTGCTACTCTACAATGCCAAAGAAAATGAGGAAGAAATCCCTGTTTCAGAGAGAAAGACAAAAGGCGTTACGTTTATACAGACGCAGGATATAAAATTCAGTGAATTTACTTTTTCTTATGAAGAAGAGTATGATCGTATTGCCATTTGGAAGGATGGAGAAGTTTTTGGCGCGGCTGATGGGAAGAAGAATTTCTATAGGGGGTTAGATAAAACACGTCCGGTTACCAGCGAAGAACTTGGGTTTGATGAGGCAAAATATACATTGCAGTCTGTGTGGAGCAGTCACGAAGGTGTTTCTGGTTACTGGCCCATGTTTTGTGGGAACTATGATGGGGACGGTTTTTCGATATCCGGGATGTGGATGCTTTGGGACAATCCAGATGATTTAGCCACGAAATATGGTTTGTTCGGGGAAATTGCCTCTTTTGCTACAGTAAAAAATGTGAAGATGGAACATATTCTGGTTTTGGGAGATGCTCATGGCGGATTATTGTCTTACATAAATAGAGGGAGTGTCAATCAATGTGAATTATCTCATGTTATTCATCATGGTTCTGTGTTCGATGACCTTGGATTATACGTTGGAATAAATCAGGGAAACATTCAGGATTGTAAAGTAAGTGACTCTCTTTTCAGAGAGAAAGGCTTTGGTTCCGACGGGGTTGGAGGAATTGCAGGAGTAAGTCAGAATGGGCAAATAGAGAGATGTCAGGTGCAAAATCTGGAAGTTAACCTTTTTAATTACGATCACCTTATAAGTTACTATAATTTTGGAGGAATTGTAGGAGAAGTAACGGCGGATGAAGAAAATGTCAGTGTTGTGCGTGGGTGTGTTGTCAGTAGCATTAAAACAACAGATATGTATAGGGGAAATAGTTTTGGAGGTATAGTGGGAAAAGCGTCCACGGAGAAAGGGACTATACAGATTGAGAACTGCCGTCATGAGGGTCTGATCAGTCTTTGGGTGAAAATAAATTATTATGGTGGCATACTGGGATATGCCAGGGGTGTGGTAGATGTGTCAGATTGCCTGGCTCAATGTGGTGTTGAAGTGGATTTGAGGAGATATGATAATAATGGAAAGACATTATGCTACGGAGGCATTGTGGGAGAGTTGGATCGTGGAGAGGTAAGGAACAGTCGCAATTATGGGAACATTCATTTATATAATGTAGAAATAAATGATGGTCTGGATGTAACAATAATTAGTGGTGGGGTGGTGGGAAATTGGTATGATTGTTCTAAGTCAAAAATACTGAACTGTTACAATCGGGGGACAATAACAATTCAGGATAAAAATGTAGGAAGTATAGCTGGAGGAATTGTGGGAAGGATAGAAGATTGTGAGGAAGAAGAGTCCTATTGGAATCCGGTGACAAATTGCGTGAATGCGGGTGTTATACAAGGTGATATGGCTGGTTGGTTAGCCGGCTCCGGACAATATGGAAAGTTCAAACAGTGTTACGGAGTTTCAGGAGGTGCCGGTCAAGCATTTGGTGATTCGGGACAGGAAGAAAACTGTAGTTTATATGAGCATACTCACCTGGCAGATTTAAATGCGTGGGTGGAGGCTCAGGAGGATGGGAAAGAGTATCTGACATGGAAGGAAGACGGGGTTGGATATCCGGTTTTGGGAGAAGTAAGTGAAGTACCAAGTCCGGCACCGACGGTACCTCCAACTCCAACTCCCACCCCTACCCCTACAGCCACCCCGACCCGGAAACCGACCCCCACGCCGACGAGAAAACCGACCCCAACACCAACTCACAGTCCAACGCCAACGCCGACACTTACGCCGACGGTGACTCCCACCGAAAACCCTACGGCAGACACGCTACAGACACCAATCCCGGTGGTTACCAATCCCCCGGTGCTCCTGACAGAAAAGGAGCTGTCCGTAACCGGTGTGACGATTCGCCAGAATAAGAAGGGAAAAGTGCAGTTGAAATGGAAGGCAAATCCGGTGGCACAGGGGTATCGGATAGAACGGTCTGCGAAGAAAAATAGCGGATATCGTCTTTGCAAACAGGTGAGTGGTCAGACATCCTTTACCGATACCGGCACCAAACGGGGCAAAATTTATTACTATCGAATTTGTGCCTATGTTACGCAGAATGGAAAAAATGTGCAGGGAAAGAAAAAGACGGTGTCCATGACAACGTTATACGCGGCGCCGACTCTCCGCCTCAGCAGGGGAACCTTTGCCGGCGGGAAAAAGTATTTGGAGATTAAGGTGGGAAAAGCCAAAGGGAATTACGTGGAAGTATATCTTTCAAACGGGAAGAAGTTCCGCAAATTGCCATTAAAGAACAGCAGGCTTTCCTACTATCATGGGAACCTGAAACTAAGTTACAGGCAAAAAAGTACGGTTCGATGTAAGGTCAGAACTTATACAAAGAAAAAGGGAAAGAAGTACTATAGTGCATTTTCAACAATCAGGAAAATGAAGCTTTCATAAGAAGGTACATAAGGAGAAAGAAATGCAGGACGAACAGAGACGTTGTATGGGCTGTATGCAGGAATTATCCTGGGATGGGCAGTGCCATCATTGCGGATTCCGCGAAACTGAATATGTAGCCGATGTTCACCATCTGCCCCCGGGAACCAGACTTCAAAATGGGGAGTATACGGCAGGACGTGTATTGGGCGAAGGCGGCTTTGGGATTACCTACATTGGATTTGACGAAACGCTGTTAGACGTGGTGGCAATCAAAGAATATTACCCTGCGGGCATGGTGGAGAGGGATACTTCTTTTCAGGGGAATCTGGATGTGCATGTCCATGGGGATTCGGAACAGGAGTATGAGAAGGGAAAGCAGAATTTCCTGCAGGAGGCAAGGCTGCTGGCGCGATTTAGCCAGCTCGAAGGCGTTGTGAATGTACGCAAGTGCTTTCAGGAAAATGAGACGGTGTATATCGTCATGGAATATATCAGGGGGGAAAGCATACGAAGTTATGTGGACCGGCAGGGAGCGATACCTGCTGACCGGGCACTGGCCATGCTGCGGCCGGTGATTCGGACACTTCACAGGATTCATGAAAAGCAGCTGATTCACCGGGATGTCAGTGCGGATAATCTGCTGATTCGGGAGGATGGAAAAGTAATTCTCGTCGATTTTGGAGCGGTCAGGACCTCCAATGCCGTGAAAAAGGATACCCGGACCACCATGTACAAACCGGGATTTTCCGCGTTGGAGCAATACAGCCGGACCGGTGTACAGGGACCGTGGACAGACGTTTACGGAGTTTGCGCCACCATCTACTATATGCTGACCGGAGTTGTGCCGGTGAACTGTACGGAGCGGGTGGGACATGATCCGCTTCTTTCTCTGGCGGAGCAGGATGGGATTCCGCTTTCCATTGAACAGAAGCAGGCCATTATGAAAGGGATGGAGGTTCAGGCGGGCGACCGTTTTCAGACTATGGCTTTGTTGTATGAGGTTCTCTATTCCAAACAAGAGGAAGACGGGTTCCGGCAGGAGGAAAAAATACAGACTGACAGACAGGGAACGCCGCCGACGGCTGTTTTTACCAAAACTACCATGCGGCAGAAACTGGAGGAACTGAGCAACAGTAGGAAGAGAAAACGAAAGATGTTTCTTTTGGTTCTCCTTCTTGTGATTTGTGCTGCGTTGTATCCGGGGATGCGATGGCTGCTGAAAGAGTCTCCGCGGGAGGAAACAACAACGGTGGAACCTGTGAAGGAGTCCTCACCGAAACCTTCATCAGAACCAACATCTACAGCACCGGTATCGACGCCGACGCCGGCAACGAAGGAGAAAATGGCTACGGTTCCCCGGTTAAAGGGACTGACACAGAAACAGGCCATGGCGGCTCTGAAGAAAAAGGGGCTGTCCGGGAAAACAAGTTTTCGATACAGTAAGGAGAAAAAAGGACTCGTGCTGTCCCAGAAAGTGAAAGCCGGAACAGAGGTAACCAAAGGGAAGACGATTTCTTTTGTTGTCAGTAAGGGAGAAAAAACGAGTAAGCCAACGGCAAAACCAACAGCAAAATCAACAGCGAAGCCGGTGAAACCTTCGAATCAGGATAAGCTGGCGGGAGACCTGGATGATTTTTTACAGGGAGGATGAAAGATGAAGGATGAGGAGCTTATCAAAAAAAGGATTGAGTATTTAAATCACCCGGAAAATTTTATACAGTTTGAGCAGTATATGACGGATCAATGGCTGCCTTCGACAGAAAAGGAAGGCTGTGAAAAAAAGGAGTGGACGAAAAAGGCTTACCGGAATTTTAATGAGAAAGTAAAAGGGAGTAAAATTGCTTCCCACAATACTGTCCGGAAATGGTTTGGAATCGGCGGAAAAGCAGTGCCAAAGAGAGAGCATATTTTCCGGTTGGCATTGTGGCTGCATTTGCCGGAAGAAGAAATCCAGGATTATCTGATTCGGGGAATGTTGGAACCAGGTATTCAGATTAACGATTATCAGGAAATGATTTATCTGTATGGGAGCAAAAAACAGTTGTCCTGGGAGCAGTGTCAGGACATGATTCTCGTGTTTGAGCAGACCATGGAGAAGGATCTTGTATGGAAACAGGATACCCACACGGAGCAGCTGTGGAAATGGTATCGCCAGAATGAAACAAAGGAGCCCGAAGAATTTCTGGTCTGGATGTGCAGTCAGGCGGGACTGCTAAAGGGCTACAGTAAGGTTGCATGGAATGCCTTTGTATTCTGGAAAGGACAGGTGTTGGAATATGTGAGAAAAGACGCGGGAGGATGTCTGTATGACATGCTTAGGGAAACCGATTATTTTCAGTGGCTGGCGGGGCAGAATATACCGGAGAAGGACTGGGAAAATCATATTTCCCAGTATATCAATAATGTGTCCAGGAGGAAGGAAAAACAACTGACTGAGACTGAGAAAAAACAGATTCTCTATCTCAAGTGGATGATAAAAGATTCAAAGGGACGGACAACGGATTTGTTGTCGGAGTTGTATGCTTCTGCGGTTCAGGCAGAAGAACCGGCGGAGAAACGCAGGCTCAGATACTATGACAGAAAAGAATTTTCCCTGCCGAAAGAAATCCCCCTCATGACGAACAAATATGTTTCCCAGATTCTTGGTGTGGCGGAAATGAAAGGGCATTATATGAGACTTTCCCAGATGAGGGCGGCTTTGCAGGCAAGGGATGAGGAAGAAGCGTGCCCACAGTGGATTCGGGAGGAGTGGAACGGATATAGCAGGACACCGGTGCCCCAGACGGTAAAAGAGGCGAAAAAAGAGTTGAAGCATATGATTCAGAACCAGAAAAAACGCTGTCAGTATGTCAAACGGGAAGATTTGCTGCCCATGATCCATTATGTGGCCCAGTGCCGGTATCTGGAAGAGATATCAGAAAGTTCCGATATGTATTCGGTAGAGGAGGCGAAGCAGATATTTGTATCCATGGCCAATGAAGTGATGGACCAGTGTCAGATGGAACGGGTGAATAAAAGATATTATCTGGATTATTTTCTGATGGCAGGCTATGGAGAAAATGAATTGTTTTCTTTGTCCGATATGCTGGAAAGTGCCAGAAAATAATTTTTTGTTTTTCTTTGTCGAAAATTGTCAGGATATTGCCGTTCGTCGCATATTTCCCACCGTTCGTCGCATTCTCGTCAGAAATCAGAAGTTATATGATAGAATGATGGGAAAATGGCAGAAGGCCGGAAAAGGAGATTATCAGATTGCTGAAAGACGAGACGACAGAATTAGAACAGATGAGGAAAATGTTACAAAATTCCTCACAATGGGTGGGTTCTACACGTGAAGAACGAGAGGTTGTACATCATAAGCAGTGCCCGGAATATTGGATTGAAAAAGTCCCTTGTCAAATTCAAACAGGCTATGAATATTATCTATTTAACCAGACGGACAGCTGGCCGGACTGGTATGATATCAATCTTTACCATGATCAAACGAAACTGACCTCCATCGGTGGTATTAACCTGAATGGAGGAAGGTGTTTTTCTTCTACACCGGAGACCAGATTTTTTTCTGTTGAGAACAGTGGTTTTCCCCTTATGTACAAATGTTTTATTCAGGGAAGTGTCCGTTTTGCCCTCCATGAATTTTTCTATTCGGGGATGGAATGGGACGAACAATATGCCCATGACTGTTTTGAGGAATGTGTTTTGTTTTTTAGAAATAAGGAAGAACAGTGTGATTTTGAGAAATATGTACAATTAAACTGGAGTCGGAGGGACGAGTTGGCCGGTAAAGTCTGGGTTCCCTATTTTGAGACTGTTCCGGATTATGATGCGGCGAATTTATCAGAGGAATATGAAAATGTGCAGGTGCTGAAAATACTTCAGCAGGAATTCCGCGCAACAGCCACAGGAAAATATAGAAATTTGTTGCCGTAGCCGTGTCTGCTATGGTAAAATATTTCTAGATTTAAGGCATAAAAGGGGGCATATTTATGGAACAACAGATTTTTACCAACGAGGTGATTTTATCATGGCTACAGTACTATGCGAAAAATACAACCATTGACCTGGAGCATGTGAAGATCATCGATATTACCAAGAAAAATAAGAATGTGATTCCTACGGTGGAATCCCATAAAACTACCATGGTATTTACCAATGCGGGAATTGATGATATTTTCTACCGTCTCTGGAATGCCGGACTTGGCGAGTGCCAGGTGTGGTATAATGAGGGGTCCGAACCGGAGGGACAGATTTTGAACAGCCAGGTCAAGGATATGATTAACCGGGGAATTAATGCTTCTGCCGGAATGCTGATTATCAATCCCAATGCCCGCAATACAGCGAAAATAGGAATTGGCAATGACTTATTTAAAAAAGGTTCGATTCAATACGTGGGAAGTGAAATCCGGGCTGTCATTTTAAACAAGATGATGGTGGATACCCAGGATGATATATGTGTCATCGGCGGTGAGAGCATAGCCATTGAGGCGGCACTGCTGGCACCGGAGGGAACAGTGATTGCGGTAGAGTACAATGGTACAGACCGTGATACCATGGAAGAAAATGTAGAGCATTTCGGACTTCAGAACGTAACGATTATTGATCATGTGGATGAGGAGAGTATGAAGAACTGCCCGGTACCGACAACGGTATTTATGGTGGCATCCGCCAGCATGGATCAGGAGTTGGCTTATCTTACGAAACTGAATCCGCAGATTCAGGTAGTGATTTATACCCTGGATTTCAAGGTGGCGGCCGGAGCAGCCGGGATGTTGGAAGACCTGGGAATCAAGGATGTAGAGACGATTCAGATTGCGGTATCCCGCTTGTCTGGAAACAATTCTTTTAAGCAGCAGCCGGCACCATGGATTATTACCGGAAGAGGGGAGTAATCTCCTCTTTTATATATAAGGAGCAGATGAGTGATGGAATTACGACAGGGAAAGATTCGTGGAACATATGTGATAGACAACATTTCCCTTCCTCTTCAGACGGAGAAACGGCTGGAAGCGCTGGGGATGACCCAGGGGACTCCGGTGGAGGTTCTCAATCGCAAAAGTGGAGGCACGATGATTGTCCGGGTGAGGGGGACGCGTTTTGCTTTGGGCAAAGGAATTACGAAAAATATAGAGGTTACGGAGGGATTGCAGCATGAGTGAAAATCTGGTAGTAGGATTTATTGGCAATCCCAACTGTGGCAAGACCACATTATTTAATGCTTTTACCGGCGCCAATCTCAAGGTGGCCAACTGGCCTGGTGTGACGGTAGAAAAAGTAGAGGGGGCACTCAAGTATCACAACAATACATACCGGCTGGTGGATTTGCCTGGGACTTACAGCCTGACTTCCTATACGATGGAGGAGCAGGTGGCAAGACAATACATATTAAGTGATGAGGTGGATGTCATTGTGGATGTGGCAGACGCCTCCTCTTTGGAGAGAAATCTTTATCTGACACTGCAGCTTCTGGAGCTTGGGAAGCCTGTGGTACTTGCTCTTAACATGATGGATATTGTAGAAAAACGGGGGATGGAGCTGGATCTTCACCGTCTTCCGGAAATGCTTGGAATCCCGGTGATTCCGGTGTCTGCGAGAAAGCGGACCGGTCTTGGCATTCTCATGCATGCCGTGTCCCACCACAAAGATGCGGTGACACCGGACAAGCTGGTTCACCACCATGCGAAACAGTCCAACCACCGCCACAATCATCATGTGGATCATGTCATGGTATACAGTGATGAGATTGAGGACAAAATTGATACCATATCGGAAGTGTTGGAAGAGCAATATCCGGAGATTACCAATCCACGCTGGTGTGCTATCAAGCTTCTGGAACGTGACAAAGAGATTTCTGAAAAATATCCGGTGGATTTGCCGGAAGTACTGGATCACAGCTATGAATCAGAAATCATTAACCAGAAATATGAGTTTATCGAAGAGATTATACAGGAAGTGCTTGTGAACAAGGAAGAGAAGGCAGAATCTACCAACCGGGCGGACCGCCTGCTGACTCACCGGATTCTGGGGATTCCGATTTTCCTTGCTATTATGGCGCTTGTATTTTTACTTACCTTTACGGTGGGGGACTGGGTTGCCGGCTATTTTGAAATGGGAGTCGAGTGGCTGAGTAATGCCGTGGTTGAACTTTTTGCCGGCTGGCAGGTAAATGAGGCGCTGACCTCTCTTGTGGTGGATGGAATTATTGCCGGCGTGGGAGGAATCCTTACCTTTTTGCCGAACATTTTTATTCTGTTTCTTGCCCTTGCCTTTTTGGAAGACAGCGGTTATATGGCCCGGGTTGCTTATGTTATGGATGGTGTCATGGGACGCATCGGTTTGTCGGGACGCGCCTTTATTCCCATGATTCTCGGCTTTGGGTGTTCGGTGCCTGCCATCATGGCTTCCCGCGCCTTAGAGGACCCGAAGGACAGGATGAAAACCATGCTGGTGACGCCGTTTATGTCCTGTAGTGCCAGACTGCCGATTTACATTTTATTTTCCCAGATGTTTTTTGGCTCTCATGCGTTGCTGGCAGCCTATTCCATGTATGTCATCGGACTTGTGGTGGCAATTCTGGCAGCCTTTGTCATGCATGTGGCTGACCGGAAAAAAGCCAATGGTATGCTGATTATCGAATTGCCGGAGTACAAGGCACCCAGTGCCCGCACCATTTGGATTTATGTGTGGGAAAAAGTGAAGGACTATCTGACCAAGGCAGGAACCGTAATATTCCTTGCATCTATTGTGATGTGGATGATTTTGAATTTCGGTCCCCATGGTTATACCCAGAATATGTCGGAGAGTTTCGGAGCGGGCATCGGACGTCTGCTAGTGCCGGTACTGGCACCGATTGGACTTGGTTACTGGCAGATTGCGGTGGCACTCATAGCCGGTATCTCCGCGAAAGAGGTGGTGGTATCCAGTTGCGCGGTCTTGTTCGGGGTATCCAATGTCAACTCCGCGGCGGGTATGAGTACGCTGCAGAATTTGCTGGGAGCTGCAGGATTCGGAACCATTAATGCCTACTGTCTGATGATTTTCTGCCTGCTTTACATTCCTTGTTTTGCTACGCTGGCGACGATTCGCAAGGAGAGCGGAAGTTGGCGGTTCATGGCATTGGCAGCAGGTTTTCAGTTGATTGTGGCGTGGCTGGTATCTTTTGCGGTGTATCAGATTTTTTGATGTGACAGGGGGGACAATATGAAAAAAGGACAGGGGAAATTTGAACAAACATTGCAGGGAATATATGGTGTTCTGAATGGGTTAAAAGTGTTGCAGGCCATTCGAGAAAGCTTAATCATGATATTTCCAATTATTATGATTGGTGCTTTTGCACTGGTATTGCGTTCTTTTCCGGTGGATGTATATTTATCATTTATCCAAGAGTTTGCTGGTGGAGTGATTGACAAATTTTTGGGTTACCTTTTTCAAGCAACTTTTGGTTTTTTATCGCTCTATATGGTTATCAGTCTTTCCATCTGTTACTTGAATAAACTGGAAAGCGGACAAGAAAGCTATTTTGGCTCTATTTTCTCTTCTCTTTTGTTTTTCGGATTTTCAAGTGGCTTGCTAGGCGAAGAGGTAAACGTATTATCTTGCGTGGGAGTAAATGCTATATTCACGGGTATTATCAGTGCCTTGGTTGCCACAAGGCTTTATGTATTTCTTCAGAGAAAATGTAGTTTCAACATTCGTTTTTATACATCCGGGACGGGAGAGATTTACCATCATATGCTTAAGTTCCTTGTGCCTATTGCGATGATTGGCATTCTTGCAGCAATAATAAATCTTGTCATTGAGGCTGTGTTTGGAGCAAACAGTTTCCAAGATATCTATACAACGGCGCTACGATCTCTATTTGCAATTACAGGACGAAGCTTTTTTTCGGGGTTGTTGTATGTCATTATTGTTCATTTTCTTTGGTTTTTTGGTATTCATGGTGGAAATGTTATGGAGGAGGTTCACAAGACTTGTTTTGAACCGGCACTGGATATCAATGTAGCTATTCTGGCGCAAGGGGGTGTGCCGACAGAGATTTTCAGTAAAACTTTTTTTGACGTGTTTGTATTGATGGGGGGATGTGGTAGTACCCTGTGTCTGTTGCTGGCAATTTTTCTGTTTGAAAAAAGAAGGAATCTGCGAAAGCTTACCAAGTTTTCTGTTGTTCCGAGTATTTTTAATATAAACGAACTTTTGGTGTTTGGAATTCCGATTGTATTCAATCCCATTATGTTTATCCCATTCTTTTTGACGCCGGTTGTTAACCTGATAATCAGTGCTTCGGCAATGAAATTGGGATTGGTGCCGCTTGTTACCAAAGGGGTAGAGTGGACGACACCTATTTTTCTTGGGGGATACTATGCAACCGGATCCATCTCTGGTGTGATTCTTCAGGCGGTAAATCTATTGGCTGGTGTGATGATTTATCGGCCTTTTGTCAGAATTCTGGATCGTGTCGATGAGAGAAATAGCATGGAAAAAATGAAAAATCTGGTGGACTGTCTCTGTGAAAGTGAAAGGTCGAGGGTGCCGGTAACCCTTCTGGCACTCCGGGGAGATGCGGGGACTACGGCAAAATTTATCAGTGATGAACTGGAAAATTTCTTTATGAAGGAAAAGCCGTTGATGTACTTCCAGCCGCAATATGACAAGGACGGAAGGTGTATCGGTGCAGAGGCCTTGCTTCGCTGGAAGCATCCGGTTTATGGAATGGTGTACCCTCCATTGGTAGTGAAGCTACTGGATGAAATGGGGGAACTGACTATGGCAGAGAAAAATATCTTCAAATCTGTTTTTCTGGACATGGACGTTATAAAGAGGAACTGGGGAGAGGATGTTAAGATTTCCATCAATGTAACAGGAGTTACAATTCAATCGAGTGAATTTGAGGAATTTCTGAATGAAATGAAAGAGGAATATCCACAGCATATTCCGAACATTATGATTGAAATTACAGAGCAGGCAAGCCTGCAGGTTAATGAGGCTTTGAGTGAACGTTTATCCCGGATAAAGAAAATGGGATATGAATTCGCCATTGATGATTTTTCCATGGGAAGTACTTCGGTGAAATATTTAAAAAGTAGTGTGTTTGATATGATCAAGTTGGACGGTTCCTTAATCAAAGATATTTTGACCGATGAGAGAAGTCGTGGTATCGTAAAGACTCTGGTTCAAATGGCAGAAGATTTCCATCTGCAAATTCTTGCAGAATTTGTAGAAACGGAAGAGCAGAAACAGCTGTTGGAGAGTATGGGCTGCTATCTGTATCAAGGCTATTTCTACAGTCCGGCTGTTCCACTGGAAGATTTTTGCCGCCATTAAAAGTAGAGATGACTTGGAAAACATAATGTAGGAGCACATATGGATTACTATAAACAGATTTTTAAGCGAAAGTCGTTTCATCTGTTTCGGGAAACAGATTGATTTGTATCTGGCATCGGAAAATATTGGTGCTCTGTGGTTTGGGATAGGAAGGCCGCAGAACATACAGCGAAATGGTTTGGATTTTGTGATTATGCTTGCCATCGCAAAAATGCCCGAGGGAAAGTTCCGCAAGGATATGTTTCGGGCAAAAAGAAAGCCAATGGAGGAGATATGGGAATTTATCTTTTTATGCTTGAGACTTGTCTTGAACATGAAAACTATTCCTATGACAGGTTGTTGTATGAAGATACAACAGATGATTCGGTTGAAAAGACGTTAGTAGCGAAATAAGAGTTCCATGCTGAAACAATTGAGAGAAAATAGTACTTTCGTGTCATGTGTGTAGAAGATGAATCCTATATAATAGAACTTAGTATGTAAATCCGCAAAATGATATAGGAGGTAATTTATGAAACAAGTGACACGAAAATGTTTGAGTTATTTACTGGTAGCAGTCTTGATTGTTGGCTTACTGCCGGTGACAGAGAAAACGGTAAAGGCAGCGACAGAATTGATAACGAGTGTTGAAGTCATGCTTGCCCGGCCATTTAACACGGCTAAACCCTGTAGCAAAGAGGATGTCCGGATATTCGGGGCAAATGACAGATATGAGGTCAGTAGTTTGACCTGGTATGAGGGGACTTATACCAGTTTTGAACAAACAAAGACTTTATCAGCGTACAAAGGTACCTTTTATTCAGGGATGGCATATACGGCAGTTCTAAATCTTTACAGTAATACCGGATATGAATTTAGCTGTGATGAAGAAGGTAAACCGGATATCTCAGAGGATAATATCGGTGTAAACTGCAATAACGTGACGTTGGATACGGCTTCTTCCGGAAATACTAACTTACGTTTGTATCTAAATTATTCCGCTTCTGCCAATATTCTTGATGATGCAAAAGGGAATTGTTTCAAATTCACATGGGCGGAAGAGACCGGAACGTTGACACTTCTCCCTTGGAATGACAGTGGAATCATCGTGGACTATGAAGACATTTTTGCAGGAAATAGCAAGATAAAAAAGGTTGTTATTGACGAGGGGGTTACCTCCATTGGCGATGATGTTTTTGCCTATTGTAGTAACATAAACACGGTTTCTATCCCATCAACGTTGGAAAAATGGGGACGTATGAGCGAGGCGACGATACAGAAGTATACCGTGGCAGATGATAATGCGACCTATCAAGTGCGAGAGGATCATTCGTTATATAGCAAAGATGGAAAAGTGCTTATTGACTATGCTAGTAATGACGATGCCACCTCCTATGAGGTGCCGGAGGGTGTGGAAAAAATCGGAGGTTATGCCTTTGATGGTGGAAATTCATTGGTCAAATTGACACTTCAGGGAGAAAATCTGGTATTGGAAGATTATGCTCTTTTTTATCCATACATAGAATCTATCGAAATAAAAGAAGGGGTAAAATCCCTTGGAAAGCATAGCAGTGTGGACGGAGTTATTGTGAATGAAATAGATCTTCCATCCACGGTTATTGACATCGGAAACTTCTTCAAGGGCTTGCCCACAATCCAAAAAATCAATGTGGCTGAGGAAAATTCCATTTATAAAGATGTGGATGGTGTGGTAATCCGGAA
Organism: Eubacterium sp.; assembly: GCA_022767895.1. Lineage (GTDB taxonomy): Bacteria > Bacillota > Clostridia > Lachnospirales > Lachnospiraceae > Eubacterium_F. The sequence goes on along the minus strand of JALENH010000254.1, from coordinate 735 downwards.
ACAGGATGGCGCCTTGGTATGTTATCCGAGTGGAAAAACGGATGAATCTTATCGTACGCCGGAGGGCGTTTACAGCATTGATAAGGAGGCATTTTACGCCCATGACTATTTAAAGGAACTGGAAGTGGGATATCAGGTGCAGTCTGTAGTAGAACAGGCTTTAAGCAATATGAAAGTATTGGAGAAAATTACCTTTTACAATACGGAGTGTTCCATTGATTCGGGCATGCTCTTTTATTGTTCACAAGTAAATCAGATTTGTGGGAAAGAAGACTCTACGGCAAAGACCTATGCCACAAATAAGGGAATCAGCTTTAAAGCCATTACCTGTGGAGCGATATTTAAGCCGTTAGTTCCGGCAACCGATGAAATGGACGGAACGAAAGCACATTATGTTTGTGTAAATTGTAATAGCAAATATAAAGAGGCTGCAGGAAGTACCAAAGTAACGGATGAAGATTTGTGTATTCCGAAGGTGGCATCCGTGGCATTTAGCCAAAACGAATATGATTATACAACAGAGTATGCCCAAAAGGCGTGGGGATCGTATGTTGTGGTGAAAGACGCCAAGGGGAACCAATTAGTATATGGTAAGGATTATTCTGTAAAGCAAATAGGAGAGAACCTCTTCGGTGTATGTAAAGCTAAAGTCACAGGAAAGGGCAACTATAATTTCGAAAAAGAGGCTTCCTGTACGGTTCATCCAAGCAGCACATTGCGTTTTCCGGCGGATGT
>JALENH010000015.1 GCA_022767895.1 Eubacterium sp. | reverse complement strand
AAAAGGATAGAGAATTATTTGAAGATATCTTGTCCCAGACCATTAGCAGGCAGTTGACAGAACGTATTGCAGAGAGCCGCAAATGGGTAAAGGATATGTCCTTACTTATGAAAAATATGGATACATCCATGGGTCTAAGTTTTTCTCTTGACTGGAAACCAAAGGCTGCAGAGAATGAGGTAGAGATTGATACTCTGGAACTGGAGCAGATTCTCTTACGGGACAAAGAACTTTTGACTGTTGATGATATTTCGCGTGTCGCTTCCCATTTCCGAAGCAAGATTCGGACAGAGAAAATGAAGCAGGAAGAGTCTGGCGGCATGGTAAATTATATGGAAATGGTGAGGGAGACATTGGATTATCGGAAGTGGTTTGAATTCCAGATGTCTTATCGTAAAAAAGAGGAGAACAAAAAGCCCCTTACCAATGCGGCCTTTAACCGTTTTAGTGGTGGTGAAAAAGCGATGGCGATGTATGTTCCACTTTTTGCGGCCGTGAATGCTCAATATCAAAAAGCGGAGAAGGCAGATCATCCAAGGATCATCGCTTTGGACGAGGCGTTCGCAGGAGTAGATGATAAGAATATCAGTAGTATGTTTGAGTTAGTTCATATTCTGGATTTTGATTATATTATGAACTCTCAGGCACTTTGGGGTTGTTATGAAAAGGTGCAGGGATTGCGGATTGCAGAATTGCTCCGCCCACTAAATTCCCAAATCGTAACGGTTATTCGATACACATGGAATGGGCATGAGAGGGTATTAGATGAACAATAACAGGGAATGTGCAGACTATTTTAGAAGGAAAAGAGAATATGACAGATGCTTTCTTGAAATACGCAAAAAATGGGAATCCTATGGGAAAGTCTCTGGTCGTATTGTTCTTGCGGATGCAACGGAAGAAGAAAAAAGAGCGCTGGGCGGTATTCTAGGGAAAAGTTTCTATGATGGTGAAATAAGATTTACGATGCGTGAATTTCAGGAAGCGCTACAGAAAACGCGCTTTGCATCGGTTACATTACATGATTTATTAGAACAATATTTTGGGCAGCCTCTTCGCACAAATCAGGAAAAAAGTGCTGCGAAAAAAGCGAAACAGGAAAAATTCTTTGATAGTTTGGTAACCTATTTTCATCAGAACGGAACAAATCGTCAGGTGACTGACTGGATTCTGACTATGAGGAAATCACGAAAGTATGGTTATTCGATGCTGATATCGGAATGGAAAAAGAATCCAGACAGTGCTTCACTTGTTGTGCAAAATACTGGTGCCGCCCTAGACGAACTTATATGTCATCAAGAGGAAGTTCCACTGGCGGTGTTTGCAGCAAAATGTACGAAAAATCCCCATTATTTTGACCGGGGAACGACAGCGGGAAATCTTTTGCTTCATGGAATCTGTTTTCTTGAAAAGAATGAATATCCACAAAATGCCTATGACTGGAGAACATTATTACTAAAAGTGGGAATTGTTCCGGACAATATCTCCAATATGGTTACCGAATATGGGATACATTTACAGACAAGTACAGGTCTTCATCCTGCCTATGAAGCATTTTATCAGATGAAGCAGCCCGGGGTTATCACGATGGAGAATCTGAGGGGGATAGAGGGGGCGTTTTCTGACAATGGTCTCGTCTATATTGTTGAAAATGAAATGGTGTTCAGCTACTTGTTGGAGCATGTAAAAGAAACTTCCATAGCGCTTTTGTGTACATCAGGTCAGTTTAGGGCTGCGGCACTGGAATTAGTTGACTTTTTAGTACAGAAAGGTGATTATATCTATTACAGTGGGGACATGGATCCGGATGGTATGTTGATTGCAGATAAATTATGGAAAAAATATCCGGAGCATGTTTGCTTATGGAGAATGTCAGTCACAGATTATCTGGACAGCTTGTCGGAAGAAGTTGTGAACAAGCAGCAATTAAGTAAATTGACAGTACTCGAGAATTCACAATTGCGAGAAATTGCTGTCGAGATGAAGAAAATAAGGAAAGCATCTTATCAGGAAAACTTAAAAGAATTATTGGTGGAGGATTGTAACAAGCATAGTTGATATAGATCCTAATAACTCCGGTGTATTCATTGGTTGTCATTTAAAATATATGAAAGAATATTTTAATATGTTAATTAAAATACAGTTCTTATTAAAAAATAATTAGGATTTCTTTAATATAAGGGAAGAATAAATCTTTGTGCTTAAATGAAATTAATTATAAGAATATATATATTAATATAAATGATATTTAATTGATTATATTAAAAAAAAGTGTTAATATGTTTAATATAAATGCAAAGGAGAGAAAATATGACTAACAGAGCAGGAGAGTTTGTGATGCAACCATCAGGATATAAGTCGTTTGTACCTCATAGATTGCCACCAGATCCTCCGATAGATTTTGATGTGGAGATTTTAAGGTTTTTATCTGAGGCTGATAGAAAGCTTGGAAGATTAGATGGAATTACGCAAATATTACCGAATCCGGAATTGTTTGTTGCAATGTATGTACAGAAAGAAGCGGTATTAAGTTCCCAAATAGAAGGTACACAAGCATCTTTGACAGATGTATTGGAAATAAGTGCCAAGGATGAGATAAGAGAGGATATAGGAGAAGTTGTTAATTATGTAAATGCAATGCAGTATGGACTTGAGAGATTAAAAGAATTTCCGTTGTGTCTGCGTTTAATAAGAGAAATACATGAAAAGTTACTAAATAAAGGTAGGGGCAGTAATAGAAATCCTGGAGAGTTTCGTAAGACTCAGAATTGGATAGGACCTGCAGGATGTACATTACAGGAAGCTAGATTCGTCCCACCTACAGTTCCAGACATGGAAAAGTCTTTGGAAGAATTAGAATTGTTTTTTTATGAGGATGATTTAATTCCACCGTTGATTAAAATAGCCTTGATTCATGCGCAATTTGAAAGTATTCACCCATTTTTAGATGGAAACGGTAGAATGGGAAGACTCTTAATAACTTTCTGGTTATGCCAACAAGGAATTTTGTCGCAGCCGTTATTATATTTGAGTTACTATTTTAAAAAGAATAGGCTTGAATATTACGATAGACTTATGTCGGTAAGAGAAAAAGGAGATTGGGAAGGTTGGATTAAGTTCTTTCTAAAGGGAGTTTCAGTTACTGCCGATGAGGCGACAGGGACGGCAAAAGAAATCATAAAATTAAAAGCTAAATATGAAGAAGTAATTGTAAAAAACGGTTATACTGTTACGTATAGTTCGTTGCTAGAGGAATTATTTAGACATCCTATTGTTTCAAAAAAAATGGTTACTGATTTGCTTGGCTTCAGTTATCCAACATGTAGCAAGATAGTGGATGATTTTTGCAGGATAGAAATACTTAGTGACATAACTCCGAATCAAAGAAGAAATAAAAAGTATGCCTTTTCCACATATTTGGCCTTACTAAATAGAGGAACAGAGCTATAGATATGGGGG
>JALENH010000297.1 GCA_022767895.1 Eubacterium sp. | reverse complement strand
TCTGCATTCTCATAACCGGGACTTTATAGGATACTTTGCCGCCCGGTGTATGTACAATTACGGTTAATTGATTCTTCTGTGTCTCTTTCCCTCGCAGATACAGCACCCCCGAATGGGGAAATCTTACTTCAAGGACATCATCCCGGACTTCGCTCCCGTCCAATGCAATCTGAGTATCGTACTCGAACATGCGAATGAGCATCGTATGGTCTTCGCCGCTCTGACATTCCAGATGGTACCGCTTTTTCTGTCTGCCGCAAATCGTAAACCAGGTATCCGTTACCCGTTTCTCTTCCTCCCCGTCCTGCTGAACCATAAACTGCTCATTGGGATTAAAGCGGATTTCTTCATCTCCTGTGTAATTCTCCCCAAACATTTCGTTCACATAGGGAATCAACAGACTCCGGCAGTCGTTCACCAAGGTTCGAAACACATCATCATATGGTGTATTTGCCACGCCACCCTTCCTTTCCTGTATTCTATCACAGGTCGGCCTGTTTTGTAAATATGAGATGCCAGGGGAAAGCCGTTTGTGCTTGCACAAATAAAATTTCGCCCCGGCATCTGTTGTGCACATTTATATTATAATATGGGTGACAAGGAAAAATCAACTGTCGTCTAGACGGTTTAAACGACATATAAACGACTGAACGACAAATGATGGCCCAATCGTCCCCAAATCTTCCGTTACAATACAGGCATAGTAATCTGGCCCCACGCCAAGATCCTTTATACTCTCTTTGCACACATAATGTAAGGAATTAGAAAAAATATAAAAAGGCAATCATATAACACTTTCTGGTTTTCCATCTTTCCCATGAAGACAAAATAAGTGCAGATCACAATACCTATAATTTTCAATACAAGCACAATGGTTGCCAAAACAACATTGACTTCCTTCTTGCCTTTCCCGCCTATCTGTCTGATTCCTCCAAAACCAACAATCAGTGTTATTAGGTTAATAATACATAACATACAAATGCCGATTACCAACACAATGCGTGCTATTTCTTCCGATAAGTCTAGCACCTTCACAGTATTCGCAACGCTAAACTCATTTGTCATAATCTGTCCTATCATTGCACCTATACTGCAATGGCAAGGATAATAAGAGTTACACTATTGATTCTAAATGTTTTTTCATCAAACTTCATTCGTAATCTCCTTTCAAGTAAATCCCACGTTTCTCATGCATATTAATCTTTCACACGCCTTCTTTCTCCCACACACTACAAATTCTTCTTAATTTTCAGAATATTTCTCCCATCCTTGTATTCGTACGAAACGTCATCCATAGTCTTCTTCACCATATAAATGCCGAGGCCTCCGATTTGACGTTCCTCTGCCGACAATTTCGTGTTGGGATCTTCCTTCGCCAGCGGGTCGTAAGGCGTACCATGGTCAATAAAGGTAATCACCACAGCTAACGGATCCTCCGTCACCTCCACCTGAACAGTTGCCGAGCCGGTCTCTGGATTGTAAGCATAATGAGCAATATTGCTAAACAGCTCATCGATGGCAATATCCACCTGCATCTGCACCTTCATGGAACAGTCCAGAGCCTCCAGCTGCTCATTCACAAAATTGGTAACCGCTTCAATATTCTCTGTTGTTGCCTCAATCGTCAATTCCTTCATTTGCAACACCTCCTCTATACTTCAATGCCAACATCGTTAGAGGTGTGGCATCTCTTACATTGACACCCCTATGTCATCCTTACTCGATATTTAAAATATCCAAAAACCCCGTAATATCAAACACTTCCATTACATCCTCATTCACATTGACAAGCTTCATGCTGCCCTGTTTGTTCATCATCTTCTGAGCTTTCAGAATGACACGAAGTCCGGCAGAAGAAGTATACTCCAGGTCTTTCAAATCAAGAACTAAATCTTTGACCGTTCCTGCACAAGCATCCACCTCTGTTTCCAGTTCCGGAGCCGTAGCGGTATCCAATCTTCCTGCCAAAGTAAGAGTTACTACATCATTTTCGGTTTTTCTTTCAATCGTCATTTTTCCAATCTCCTTTACATAGCTTATTTTTTCCAACTTTCAATTGGCGTGTATAAAAACGGCAATTCGGTGAGAGGCTTCTCCAGTGATTCTGCCAGTGCCTTCACTGCCTTTTTTATAGCGGGCGAAAAATCCAGGTACCAATCCACCGTCTCCAATATGTACTTTCGTTTGAAGTCCGTATCGGTGCACCCGGCACTTTTCAAATTGTGCAGCCGGTCGGCTGCCTTCACGGCAAAGGCAATCTTATTCCCACGGATGCCGGCAATATAGTCTGCCATGACATATCCCTCTTGCTTCGTCAGCAATTTAACTGCCTCCAGCACGTCGGCACCACCGATTTCCAAAATTTCTTCTTCGGTGGTATCGGTATCTTCCAGAAGATCATGAAACAATGCCGCAATCTGGTAATCAGTACCATATCCCTCATCCTTTACAATCTGTGCCACTGCCATCGGATGGGTAATGTACGGATCACCACCTATGCGGAACTGCCCTTCGTGTTTCCTTTGGGCAAAGGCTAATGCCTTCTCATATCTTTCCTTTTCCTCCATCTCATTCACCTTTACATTCTTCATACACTTTGAGCAAATGTTCCATCTGACGTCCGGCACTCTTCGGGTTCTTGACTGTCAGTGTAATGAAATCAAGAATCTGTTCTTTCGAATAGGACTTATTCAACAACTCTGCCCGACAGAGGAAACGAAGCCCCACGCTGGATGATACAAGATCCAGTTCCACACCGGCAAGAGTACGTTCTGCCAGCTTGAAGGCAAGGTCACGGTTCTCGGCCATCATTGTCTGCAAATCACCAATGGTCGTTTTCCCAAGGAACTGAAGTTGCTCAATGTAGCCATTCGGATTGACATTGTCTATATCCGCACCGGCCACCTCTGCAATCTCCTCTATGAATTCCTGCATTTTCCTGTTGTGGAACACATATTCCCGGATGGAAACCATATCAATCCGGACATCTTCTGCCTCGTTATCGATAATCTTGCGCCGTATATCCTCGGTATACCGGTTCATATTATCCCGCAGACGGACAAACTCATCATCCGCCAGTTCAAACAGACCCGCCAGTCGGGAAAATTCTCTCGTAATCACTCTCGGCACCCCAAAATCACTTTTGTAGCCGATATCGTGCTCGATGGCCGCCCATGCATGCTGCAAAACCGTCCGAATCTGAATCTCGAACTTCTTGCCGCAAAGTTCTGTCGGATAACTTCCGTCCTCCGGCAGTGAACATATATAATGCAGCGACAGATACCCAAAGGAATCCACCTGCATCTGAGCACGTTTATCCGTCGAATTCTCCCAGTCAATCAGAAAGGACTTCTCCACCAGCTTTCCAAGCATATCCACTTCATCTGAAAAATAGCAGATAATACGAGCCCCCAGAATATCTGTCAGTTCTTCGAAGCGGTGATAATAATCCCCTCTACGCTCCAGCTTACCTGCCAGACTCTGCTCAGATTTCACCCGGTGTTCAATACCCATGATCTCTTTGATACCAGATAATTTTACTATGTTTTGGAGCATTTCGTCAACCACTTGTTCCAATTTTAGAAAACTATCTCTGTTTTTTTTGTAATCTTCCAGTATCATTCGATTTAAAACATTCATCTTCTGCTCTCCTCTATCCTATTATAGTTCTCTTCTCCGAATCGTAAAGAAACCGGCAACACCAAAAAGTACGGAATAGACCAGACCACTGAGTGCAACAAGCACAATTTCCTTCGTCGTCACAGCCGCGCCGGCTAAAATCGACATGCAGTTAGACAGTTCCAGCACGCCCAGATTCAAATCCTCTCTCTTCACCAAAAGCGTCAGAATCGAAATAACAATTCCTATACAAATCGGAAACAAAATTCCCATGGCAATGGAACCACCATTTTTGCGGAACAAAACAGCAAAGAAATGATACAGAGATACACAGCCAATCACCAGTAATAAATCAATAAGCACAATCGGTATCATATGTTCGATCGGTTTGCCAAGCCCCAGAAAAGCAGCTGTCAGCACAAAACCAAATACCATGTTCAGGATGGCAAAAATAAGTCCTGTCACAATCATTGTCACATACTGGGCCACATACACCTGGCTTCTGGAATACCCGCGGCTGATGATATTCTTGATGGTTCCCTCCGTGTAGTCACTGCAAATAAACAAGCTGACAAATACTGCCAAAAGAATGACAAGCTGACCGTTGTTCGGTGCGGCGGCCAGGGAAACAAAAGCAAGTTTACTATTATCCGCTGCTCCTGTTGCATCCGAAAGGAATACCTGCGAAACCACCATCAGTGCAGAAAATGCCAAACTAATCAGTAAACATATGTAAAAGGATTTCATCCTTGTCAATTTTCGAAATTCAAATTTTAATAATCGTGCCATTTTCTCAGCCTCCAATCCGTTTCATAAAGTAATCCTCAAGGGAATCTGTCTGTACTTCCAGCGAGCGAACCATCACACCGTTCTGCACCAGGAGACGGTTAATCTCTCCGCTCTCCTCCAGATGTGACATAAGTCGCAATTTCCCATCTGCCACTTGAATATCCTGCTCCGGCACAATCTGCGTCAAGAGACTTTTCGACTTCTCAATATCATCCACGCTTACCCGCAGACAGTGGGTACAATTTTTCTCCAAGTCATCTGCCGAAATTTCCTCTAACAGCTGTCCATTGTTGATAATACCATACCGTGTAACCAACTTCGACAACTCCTCCAGAAGATGGCTGGAAATCAATACCGTGATGCCCCGTTCCCGATTGAGTTTCTGAATCATGGAGCGCACTTCCTTCATTCCTTCCGGGTCCAGACCATTCACCGGTTCGTCCAGAATCATAAGTTCCGGATCGTTGAGCATGGCGATGGCAATTCCCAGACGCTGGCGCATTCCCAGAGAAAATTTACCCGCCGGTTTGGAACCGGTCTGTGCCAGGCCGACAAACTCCAGAATCTCCGGAACCTTCTTCCTATCCGATCCATAGAGAATGGAAAATCTCTCCAGATTCTCACGGGCCGTGCAGTTCTTGTACAGTCCCGGTGCCTCGATGAGGGAACCAATCCGGTTACCCACTTTTTTGATATCCTTTTCCCCAAACAGTTCGATGGAACCCGAACTCGGGAATGCCAGAGAAAGAACCATACGCATCAGGGTGGTTTTCCCTGCGCCATTTCTTCCGATGAAACCATAAATCTCACCTTTTTCGATATTCATGTTGACATGATTCACCGCTGTGTGTCTGCCGAATATTTTGGTCAGGTCAT
>JALENH010000288.1 GCA_022767895.1 Eubacterium sp. | reverse complement strand
CAGCGCCTCCATAATGGCAGGCACCTTCGGTGAACCAAATTCCAGCTTGCCGTGATGGGCAAGGATACAGTGAACCAGTTCGTTTTTCAGCTTGGCCGGGAAGCCGGGCACCTTTGCCGCCGCATCCTCGATGGCACGGGCGCCAATATAAATGTGCCCCAGCATCTGTCCGTCATCGGTGTAATCGTTTTTCGGGAAATCAGAAATTTCCTCAATTTTCCCCATGTCGTGGAACAAAGCAGCCGTAATCAGCAGGTCGCAGTTCAGCATCGGATAATGCTCCGCAAAATACTGGCACATATTGGTGACGCTTAAGGTGTGTTCCAGCAAGCCGCCCATGAATCCGTGGTGGATGCTTTTTGCCGCTGAATGCTTTTTGAAATTTGCGATAAATTCCTTGTCCTCCACAAAATACATCTCCAGAATTTTCCGCAAATATTTGTTCTGGACACTGGCCACGTATTTCATGATTTCGCTAAACATTTCATTGACATTTTTATCCGTGCAGGGCACATAATCCGCCGGGTCGTATTCCCCCTCCTGACTGATGCGCACACGGGAAATATTCATTTGCAGATTCCCCTGAAAGCTTGTCACCATACCCTCGCAATGTATGTAGTCCAGAGCCTCGAAACTGGCGATTCCGTTGTTGAGTTCCCAGATTTTCCCATCTGCTGTCCCCGTCTTGTCCTGTAATGTCAGGGAATAATAGGTTTTTCCCGCCTTCGTTTTCAGCACCTGCTTCTGTTTGCACAGATAGGTGCCCACAAATTTTTCGCCTTCACGGTAATCTTTCAAATAGTTCATGTCAATTCTCCATCCTTACTAATATCGTTTTGTCACTGTGGCGAACGGGCCGTAAATTTTCTTCCCGCCCACCTTCTTGTATGTACGCACCTTGAAGCCGTACTTCATGCCGCGTACCAGCATGCCACGGGTGTATTTCCGAGATTTCAGCGTTTTCGCCTTGCTGTATTTCAGCTTGATTCCCTTGACGAAAACCTTCGTGTAAACCTGATAACCGCTGATGTTTTTTGTCTTTTTCCAGGTCACTACAATTTTTCCATGGCTTTTCTTTGCTTTCAGTCCCGTCACTTTTCCCGGAACCAGTTTCACCGACGCCGTATTGGCACAAGTTCCTGTCTCGACCGTGCCATCGGCACGGGTGCGCCACAGATTTACCTGATACACATAGGCCGTTCCCGGTTTCACCTTCGTATCCTCATAGATTTTGTTCCCCGGGGTTCCGTCCGTGACACGGGCAATTTCGGTAAATGCCCCCTTCCCGGTCTTCCGCATGACAACATACCCCTGCGCTTCTCCGGTCTGCGTCCAGGTAAGTGTCACCTTCTTCAGAGAAGCCGCCTTCTTCGCAGCCACCATCTTGGATGTCCCCAATGGATTTTGCTGGGGTGCTGCCGGCTCCACACCGGAACCGGATACCGTATTGGCCGGTATCTCGTCGGCCGAAGCCGGTGAACCACCGCCAGCTGTCAAAAGAAGTCCCACCGCCAGCATCGATACGCCCCAAATTTTCATCCGTCGATTCATATTTCCCCTCCTTTTCTCTTCATTACAACCTCTTACATATACCACTATTGTAATGGAAAAAGGGAGAACAGGCAAGGTGTTTTTGCTTGCGTTTCCGCATTTTCATACACAACACCCATGTTTGTTGATATAAGTTATCAACAACTTTAAAAAAATGACCGATTTATGGCGGGGGAACGGACTAAATGGGTTGTTCTTTTCTGGGAACCGTAAAATATACCGGTGTTCTATCGGGGATTACGGTCTAAATTCTGAGTATGGGCATACGACACGTAATTGTTAACAGAATCTCAGGAGGGTGACGGACTAAATAAGATATATCTGCAATTGGGGGGGTAAAGGTGTGTCGGAAGATTCCCTGTTTTACGGTTTAATTTGGCTTGTTGCGTTGTATAGACCGTTAGGCTTTGCTAAGACTGGGAGATTGTTACCGCCTAGATTTTTCATTTCCTTGAATAGTCCGTAATTGATTAGACAGCGTGCTGATTTTACGGTTCTACGAGGAGAAAGGTTACCTGCGCCCGTAAAATTGCAACGAGGGGATGAACGCAGAGACAAACTGTCGAAAAAAGTTTGAGTTTCCGCAAACTGTAATTACAGGACGTTGTGTATAAAAATGCAGAAACTCAAGCTTTTTCAGTTTGTGTCAACTGTTCGTTGGCATTTTTCCCCTCAATCAAACAAGGAAATGCCATATCTGCATTTACGGAAAATTTTAAATCCGACGACCACCAAAAGCGATACCACCAGATACAGGCAGGACGCAACTCCGCAAAATCCACCAATGGCAATGACTAAGTATAAAA
>JALENH010000281.1 GCA_022767895.1 Eubacterium sp. | reverse complement strand
GGAAGATTCTGATGTTCTTATCAGCCCCTGCGACTGTCGGGCAACGGTATATTCCATTCAGGAGAACACTACATTCTCCATCAAGAACACAGAATACACTCTGCGCTCCCTGCTTCGCAGCCCTAAGCTTGCCAAGCGGTTCCGTGGCGGATATGCCTATGTGTTACGGCTGACCGTAGAGGATTACCACCGTTATGTCTACGCTGCAACCGGCAAGAAATCAAAAAACTACCACATCGATGGCACATTTCACACGGTGAATCCGGTAGCCAATGATTATCTTCCCATCTACAAGGAAAACACCAGAGAATACACTGTCATTCACTCCCGTGAATTTGGCGATGTTCTCCAGATGGAAGTAGGTGCCCTTTTGGTAGGGAAAATCAAAAACCACACCGAAAGTGGTTACGTCACACGGGGCGAGGAAAAAGGATATTTCGAATACGGTGGTTCCACTATCGTTGTATTGACACAGAAAAATGCAGTCGCCCCCCGTTCCGATCTGCTAAAGAACACAGCAAACGGATACGAAACGAAGATTTTACAGGGACACCCATTAAGTAAATAAATAGACAGTTTGTTCAGTGCAGGAAAACAAAAAACGCCAACACCAGGCAGAAACCACCTGCCATAATCAATAAATCTCGTATTTCTTTTGACATAAAAAATCATCCTCTCATTTGTTTTATGAGAGGATGATAGCACAGATAAGTGTCCAATAAGACGGACACTAAATATTCCGCACCGCTTCCCTGACCTTCAGCACCATGGATGGAGTCACCGACAATTCATCAATCCCCATTTCCACAAATGCCTTTGTCAGCGTCGTATCTGCACCAAGTTCACCGCAGATACCAACCCAGCAGTTTTCTTTATGACCGTTCTCCACCACCATACGAATCATACGAAGTATCGCTTCATGGTGGGAGTCATAGAAATCATCCAGTTTCGGATTCTGGCGGTCTATGGCCAGCGTATACTGGGTCAGATCATTGGTTCCGATGCTGAAAAAATCCACCTCTTTTGCAAGAAGGTCGCTAATCATCACCGCCGCAGGCGTCTCAATCATAATTCCGAGTTCCACCGGTCCGTAGGGAATTCCATGCTGCTCCAGTTCACTCTTTACCTCTTTTACAATTTCCTTAATCCGATGCACTTCCTTCACAGAAATCACCATCGGAAACATGATGGAAATAGAGCCGTAATGACTGGCCCTGTAAATGGCTCGAAGCTGCGTCTTAAACACCTCCGGCTCCTGCAGACAGATACGGATTGCACGGTATCCCATAGCCGGATTTTCCTCTTCGCCAAGGTTAAAATAGTCCGCTTTCTTGTCGGCACCGATATCCAGTGTCCGGATAATCACCTTTCTTCCCGCCATGTTTTCTGCCACCGTTTTGTAAGCCTTGAACTGTTCCTCTTCAGTGGGAAATGTGTCCTTACCAAGATACAAGAACTCACTGCGGAAAAGTCCGATGCCACCGGCATCATTGACAAGCACGTCGGCCACATCTCCCACGCCTCCGATATTGGCATAGAGATTTACTTTCCGCCCATCTGTTGTCACCGTTTCTTTTCCCTTCAATTCCTGAAGAAGTTTCTTTTTATTCTCCTCCTCGGCCTGCAAGTTTTTGTAATGCTCTAACGTTTTTTCATCCGGCTCTACATAAATCTTCCCTTCAAATCCATCTACGACGGCCATTTTCCCTTCCACATCAGAGGGATAATCCACACCAATCAGTGCCGGGATATTCATCGTTCTGGCCAGAATTGCCGTATGGGAATTAGTGGATCCGTGCTTAGTCACAAAGGAAAGGACAAGACTTTTATCAAGCTGTACCGTCTCACTGGGAGCCAAATCTTCTGCCACAAGAATCACCGGCTCATCACCGGCAATTCCTCCTGCCACTTTCCCTTGCAAAATTCGGATTACCCGGTTAGAGATATCCCGGACATCCGCAGCACGCTCCTTCATGTAGGCATCATCCATGGCGGCAAACATCTGGGAGAAATTATCGCCGGTGGACGCCACGGCAAATTCGGCATTGATCTTCTGGGTCTCAATCATATTCACAATCGATTCCACATAATCCAGATCATCTAACATCATTTGATGCACATCGAATATCATGGCATTTGCTTCCCCTACTTCCTTCAACGCCTTCTCGTAGAGTCCCGCAAGTTGCGCCTTCGCCGTATCCTTTGCCTCTTCAAAACGCCTCTTTTCTTTTTCCGTATCTTCCACGGAATAACGCTTTACCTGGTCCTCTCCCTTTTCAAAGAGACCGATTGGACCTATGGCAATACCGCCAAATACACTTTTCCCCTCCAATACCATCATGTTTGCCACCTCCCTTTTCTCTTACAGATTCTCTTTCAGAAATGCACTAAGTTTCTCCATGGCAGCATCCTCATCTGCCCCGTCTGTCTTCAACACGATTTCCTGTCCTTTCTTCACGCCAAGTCCCATCACACCAAGAATTCTTTTGGCATCCACTTCCTTGCCCTCTTTGCTAATGGTAACATTGCACTCACAGGCTGCCGCCTCTTTCACGAACAATCCTGCCGGTCTGGCATGAATTCCCTGCTCATCGGTAATTACATAACGAAACTCTTTCATAATAAAATCCTCCTATCTTTTCTATCTTTCTTTTGCATCTTTTTTTATCAGTCCAAGCATAACAGCGGTTACCACAGAACCCACAAGCCATGCCACGATATAAAGGATCGGCTGTCCTACCGTAGCAAATACAAACACGCCACCGTGAGGTGCCATCAGTGTACAGCCAAACAGTGCAGATAAAAATCCTGCCACACCGGCACCTGCCATCGTACACGGAATCACATGCAACGGATCTGAAGCGGCAAACGGTATCGCACCCTCTGTGATAAAGGAACATCCCATTACGATATTGGAAACAGCAGAACCCTGCTCCGCTTTCGTGAACTTTCTTTTAAATATCTTGCAAGCCAGTGCAATTCCCACCGGAGGAACCATACCACCAACCATAATGGACGCCATCGCTATATAGCACGCCTGAACAGCCGGGTCGGAAGCCTGCGCTCCCTGACTCATCATCTGGGTTGCTGTCGCTAACATACCGGTTCCGAAAACATAAGCCGCCTTATTAATCGGGCCTCCCATATCAATTGCCATCATGGCACCGAGAATCAGCCCCAGCACGGTAATCATCCCGGCGTCGGAAATGCCGCTCAGCATATTGCTGAGTCCGGTATTAATCAGACCAATCAGCGGATTGAATACCATACACATCAAGATTCCTATGAGGAAAATACCTACCAGCGGATAAATCAGTGTCGGCTTGATACCATCCAGGGAATCCGGAAGTTTTTCACATAGTTTCTTCAGTCCCAGTACAATAAATCCTGCCAGGAAACCGGCTACAATACCTCCTAAAAATCCGGATACCGTATTGCCTCCATCTTTTCCAACAAAGGCAAAATCCGCAATAAATTTGGAAAATCCTCCCATTCCATCGATACTGTCTTTAAAGACAAACCCACTCAACAAAGCATTTCCGTTGGCGGCAAGTAAACCACCAGTAAATCCAACCGCCAGTCCCGGCCTGTCAGCAATGGAGTAAGCGATATATCCTGCCAGTACCGGCACCATCAACCCCATGGACAATCCACCGATGTACTTAAACAAGGCAGATAACGGTGTACAGGAACCAAAATTGGCACCACCGCTGGAACCATAGCCGCAAATGGTATCAATGAGAAAGGCAATGGCTGTCAGAATACCGCCGCCGATGACGAAGGGGAGCATATGGGACACACCACTCATCAAATGTTTGTATGCCGCATGGCCAATTCCTTCTTTCTCCTGCCGCTCCGTTGCATTCTTCACTTCTTCTCCGTTGCTTTCATAAATCGGAGCACTCTGATCTACAATTTCCTGAATCAACTTCTCCGGCTTGTTGATGCCGTCTGCCACCTTGGTGATTACAACACGTTTTCCATGAAAGCGCTCCATGGGTACTTTCGTGTCAGCCGCCACAATGATACCATCCGCCCGGTCGATTTCATCTTGCGTCAAAACATTTTTTGCCCCACCGGATCCTCTGGTTTCCACCTTAATCGGATAGCCAAGTTCCTTTGCCTTCTTTTCCAATGCCTCTGCTGCCATATAGGTATGGGCAATTCCTGTGGGACATCCTGTTACAGCAAGGATATATGTTCCGTTTTTCTTTGATTCTACATCTGTAACATCCTCGTTTTCTGTTGCTTCCTTCTCAGCTTCGTCAATCACTTTTTTAAATTCTTCCACGGATTTGGCGCTGCGTAATCTGCCAGTAAAATCTGAATCCATGAGAAGAACTGACAACCGGCTAAGTACATCCAGATGAACATTGTCCTCTGTGTCAGGCGCGGCAATCAGGAAAAACAAGTCTGCCGGCTCGCCATCCAGAGAATCAAAATCCACGCCGCCCGGAACAACCATGGCAGCTAATCCCGGCTCCCGTACTGCTTCGGATTTGCAATGCGGTATGGCAATTCCTTCACCGATACCTGTTGTTCCTTCTTCTTCTCTTGCATAGACGCCTTTTCTGTAAACTTCTGCGTCAATCAGTCTGCCACTGGCTTCCATCAGATTTATCATCTGATCCAGAGCAGCTTTCTTACTTTCTGCTTTTCCATCAAGCAGAATACTTCTGTCATCCAACAAATCAATAATCTTCATTTTGCAATTCTCCTTTCTTTTTAAAATAGAAATGTATGTGATTGTCTTACTTTTTCCACTTCATCTCTGGTGGCAAGCTGTTCAGAAAAAGCACTGGCACTGCCTGTGCAGACGCCCATCTTGAATGCTTCCCGGTAATCCCCACTCCCCAGATAACCGGCTAGGAAACCGGCCACCATGGAATCTCCTGCTCCTACCGAATTTCTCACCTTGCCACGGGGTGCCTCACTTTCAAAAACGCTGCCATCCTCTCCAACAAAGACAGCCCCCTCTCCAGCCATGGACACAATCACATTGCGTGCCCCCTTCTGTTTTAATTTTTCCGCATAGAAAATGGCCTGCTTTTTGTCCGTAATCTCTACCCCGAAAATCTCCCCCAGCTCATGATTGTTGGGTTTAATCACAAATGGGTGAAACGGCAATACATTCATCAGTAAATCCTTCGTGGCATCCACCGCAATTTTCAATTTTCTGTCCTTCAGCCGACTCATAATGTCGCGGTACATGGATTCCGGCATCCCCACGGGAATGCTTCCGGCCAGCACCAGTACATCATCCTCCTGCAAGCCATCCAGTTTGTTGTACAGTTTCTGGATATCATCCTCCCGGATAGCTGGTCCCATACCATTAATCTCACTTTCCACGTCAGACCGGATTTTCATATTGATACGGGAGATTCCCTCGGAAATGTGGATAAAATCTGTCCGAATCCCCTTTTCTGCCAGCTGCTTCTCTATCTCCTGTCCCGTAAATCCCGCCAGAAAACCCAGTGCTGTATTTTCAAAGCCAAGATTTTTCAGAACAATGGATACATTAATCCCCTTGCCACCGGCAAAAACCCTTTCATGGGTCGTACGGTTCACCATACCCGGTGTGAAGTTATCCACGTGAATGGTATAGTCTAAAGACGGATTAAAAGTAACCGTATAAATCACTTTTTGTCACCTCCCTCTACCTCAATTACATTTTCACATTGACTGTATGACTCATCCGGAGCCTGTGTCGTTATGATACAAGCATTTGCAAATTCTCCAAATTTTACACAGGAGATTTGGGAAAACTTGCTTGGATCTGTCAACACATACCTCTCGGCACAATGTTCCATGGCTGTTTGTTTTACTTTTGCCTCTTTGACATCCGGTGTACTGAAACCCGCTTTTTTATGAACACCATTGGTCCCCCAGAAGCCTTTGGTAAAATTGTATTTGGAAAGACTTTCAATGGCCTCCTCACCCACAATGGCCTCTGTCGTTGCCTTAAATTCTCCTCCCAGAATATAAGTGCTGTAACCTGCCTGAGAAAGTTTTCTGGCATGGGATACGGCGTTGGTCACGAACGTTACTTTCTTTTCCGTTATATAGTCAATCATAAGTTCTGTGGTTGTTCCGGCGTCCAGATAGACAAAATCATCTGCTTCAATAAGTGAAGCTGCATACCGTGCAATCTGACGTTTCTGCTCCAGATTCTTGTCCTTCTTCTGTAACACGGTGTCCTCTCTGGTACTATATGTATCTCCTGCTATCATGGCGCCACCCCGGACTTTCTGAAGCCGTCCCTGTTCATCCAACAAAGCCAGATCCCGCCTCGCCGTAGACTCTGATATATTCAATGTGTCCATCAGCTCCTGAATGGATACGCTGCCTCTTTCTTTCACAATCCGCCAAATCGCCTGCAACCGCTCTTCCGTCAGCATAATATCACTCCATTTCCCGAAATTCTGTTTGTTCTATGTATTCACTCCCCCTTGTTGTAATTGTATTATACATTCAATTTCCGTCATCGTCAATCATTTTCTGTCATTTTCTTTCAAATATTTTCAGAAAACGTCAAAGATATATTTATTTGACATATAATTTACTTAATTAAAATCCAAAAATTGCATACTATATAAAAAGAAAAAGTTTGCTTTTTAACTAGATGTGTGGTACGCTGATTACAGAAAAGATACAGAGATGTTTCTGTATACATTCCACACTCAGTATAATGTTAGTTGAGGTGGTAATTATTTGAAAAAAAAAGATAAGGAAGGAGAGATTATTATGAATGCATGTGCATTAAAACCCACTTTGCCATTTGTTACCAGAAAAACAATGGAAAGAAAACCAGCCTCTGCAGAAAACAGAAATAGGGTTAAGTTTATGGATTCTCATGATTTTTCCTTTAGTGTAAATAAAGAGACCGGTATTTTATATAGTAAGGTGGAAAAAAAATAAATTATGAATATAAAAAGATACACAAAGGAATTTGAAAGTTTAGCAACTCAATTTACATGCGGTAATATAGTTATTGATGAATTTTTACATGATGGTAGTGCCTTGGATGTGAACCGAGGCATTACTTATATCATGTTATCTACGGAAAATGATTACATCATCGGCTACTATAATATAGAAAACAGCAGAGTCGACCGTATTGAAACAGTTGGAAATAACGACATTTTTGAATTAATGGGCGGAGCAATAAATATTAATTATCTTGCCATACATAGCGATTTTCAGGGTTCATTAGTTGCACAAGACGGAGAAAACAAGATTTATTTGGGCGATTTGTTATTGCGTGATTGTGAGAAGAGAATATTAGAATTAAGAGAGAAAACAGGAATTTCTGTAAACGCTCCAAAATAAGGCGTAGTGATTTCTTCCCCCATGTGTGCTAAACTTTCTGAAAACTAATTTTTAGGAGGGACACATGAATGAACGAAGAAAAAATAACCATATGGGAAGAGCGAATTCATGCCTGCCAGAATAGTGACCTTACAGTAGCTGCCTGGTGCAGGGAACATCAGATTTCCGTTGCTAGCTACTATTACTGGCG
>JALENH010000273.1 GCA_022767895.1 Eubacterium sp. | reverse complement strand
TCTGCCATTTTGGCTATGTTTATCGACAGTATCACCGTTATTTTGTTTTTGGCAGCGGTTACTGTGGAATTGTCTCAGTTGTTGAAATTTAATCCCGTACCCATGATTATGGCGGAGATATTCTGTGCCAATCTGGGAGGGGCGGCTACCATGTGTGGTGACCCACCTAATATTATTATAGGAACTTCGCTTCATTACAGTTTTGCGGACTTCGTATCCAATACGGGATTGATTGCCGGTATATCACTGATTGTAATTGTTTTCTATTTCTATTTCATTTTCCGTAAGGAATTAAAAGTGAAAACAGGAAAGATTGAAGTGTCCGAGTCCGATTTGGATCCTTCAAAAGCCATTAAGGACAAGAAAGGTTTTATTGTAAGTACGTTGATTTTCCTCTGTGCCGTGGTACTTCTCGTCACTCATGCCCAGACCGGTCTGACGGTGGCGTTTATTGGTGTATTTATTGCCATTCTTACCGTGATTGCGGCTGGTAAACATACGATAGAAATTATGAAAAGAGTAGATTATGACACAATTTTGTTCTTTATCGGGCTTTTTGTTGTGGTAGGCGGACTGGAAGAAACGGGATTTTTGGAGGTCATTGCAGATGGCATTGAAGGCATCAGTGGTGGTAATGCTTTTGTCATGCTTGGTATCATAGTCTGGCTGTCAGCGGTGGCCAGTGCACTGGTGGACAATATTCCTTTTGCCGCGACCATGGTTCCTGTCATCAAAAGTCTTGGTATCGGCGGTCCGGCTGGTTTTCTTCCGGTTCTTGCCTGGGGATTATCCATGGGAACGGACATCGGAGGAAGCGCAACGCCGATTGGAGCTTCTGCCAATGTAGTAGGAATCTCTGTGGCAGAGAAGGCTGGTCATAAGATAGGCTGGGGCAAATATTGTAGGGCAGCAGTTCCTGCCACGATTATTGTGGTATTGATTTCCATGCTTGTGATTTTCCTGCGTTACGGTGATATTCTGTCTACCATCGGATAAATTGATGTTTTTATAGAAAAATTTGAGGCAATGTTTCTAAAAAGAGACATTGCCTCTTTACATAAGCGGATAAATAACTTATAATAGAACAAATGTTCGATATAAGGAGTGGCGCTTATGGCATTATCACAGGAAATTTTTCGAAAATTGGAGATTCTTACGGATGCAGCTAAGTACGATGTAGCCTGCACATCCAGTGGCAGCAGCCGACGTGGTCAGAAGGGAACCATGGGAAATACAGTGGCGGGAGGACTGTGCCATTGTTTTGCGGCGGACGGAAGGTGTATTTCCCTTTTGAAAATTTTGCAGACCAATGAGTGTGTTTATGACTGCAAATACTGCCAGAACCGTTTTTCCAATGATATTCCCAGAGCGGCTTTTACTCCGGAGGAGATTGCAGAACTGACCATCTCTTTTTACCGGAGGAATTATATTGAAGGCCTGTTTTTGAGTTCCGGTATTAAGAAGAATCCGGATTACACCATGGAGCAGATTTATCAGGCGGTGTATCTTCTCCGGAATCAATATCGTTTTAATGGTTATATTCACGTGAAAGCAATACCCGGGGCAGATCCGCTTTTAGTGGAGAAGACGGGATGGCTTGCGGACCGTATGAGTGTGAACATTGAACTTCCCACGGCGGCCGGACTGCAGACACTGGCACCCCAGAAAAGTCGCAAGAAGATTTTGATGCCCATGCGCCAGATTCAGACGGGGAGAAAGGAAAGTCTTTTGCTGGCGGATTACCAGGCGTCCCAAAGAAGTTCCTTGGTGGAGCACAAGAACAGCGATACCTCTCTTCAGACAGTAGAGGCCGGTACCCTTCAGGAGTATCATCCGGAGAGCCGTTTTGTTCCGGCGGGACAGAGCACCCAGATGATTATTGGAGCCACGCCGGAGACCGATTATGAGATTGTCCACATGGCAGAGGCTTTGTATCAGCAGTTTGATTTGAAAAGGGTATTTTATTCCGCTTTTGTAAATACAACGGGAGACAGTCTTTTGCCGGATACCCGTGAAAGTGG
>JALENH010000261.1 GCA_022767895.1 Eubacterium sp. | reverse complement strand
GGCACCCACCATGATTTTCACTTTCAAATCTTTGTAGCTGCGGCATGCTTTATCCACTTCACGGGACACGGAACCATCTGCCGTACAGAGAATGGCATCCACATTACCTGCTTTGAAACGATACTCAAAATCCGATTTCAGCAGCAGATTGGTGGCCGGAATCGCCACAGCACCAATCTTGTGAAGAGCCAGAATGGCGAACCAGAACTGATAATGCCGCTTCAGTACAAGCATAACCCGGTCGCCTTTTTTTATTCCGAGAAACTGCAGATAGTTCGCCACCTTAGAAGAATAACGCGCCATATCGTAAAAGGTAAAGGAGCGTTCCTTTCCATCCTTCGATATATGAAGCATGGCCACCTTATCCGGATCCTTCTTCGCCATTTTATCCACTACATCATACGCAAAATTGAAATTGTCATCGTTTACAAATTCAATGCGCTGCAATACACCATTTTCATCTTCTTCCACCTGAATAAATGGTGCTGCAATATCTGTTTTACTCAGTGCCATTACCGTTCCTCCTAATACATCCTACAAGAAATACTACAACTTTTGTTTCCTTACTTTGTAAAACGTGGTTTTCAAAACCACGTCACATTGTAAACATTACATTATATGGATCCTTTTGTCAAGAAAAATACCCAAAAAACGTAAATTTTAATATAAATTTTAGACTTATGGCAGAATCCGTTTGAATTTCACTATATAATATGATAAAATTGGTGTGGTTGTTCCGAGCCGACCCGGAAAGTCATTCGCGGCTTGGAAAAATGTAACGATATGCGATACAGATGAATGGAGGATTTTTGTTATGTTCAAAATTGTTGAGAAAAAGTCCCTGAATCCTACTGTCAGCAAAATTACAGTAGAAGCTCCTTTGATTGCCAAGAAGGCGGAGCCAGGACAGTTTATTATCTTCCGCGCCAAGGAAGATAGCGAGAGAATTCCTTTGACCATTGCGGATTTTGACCGCGAGGCCGGAACGGTGACGATTATTTACCAGATTGTCGGTGCCGGAACCATGGAACTGGATACTCTGAAGGAGGGGGATTGTATTCATGACTTTGTAGGACCTCTTGGTGTACCTACTCATACGGAAGGATTGAAGAAAGTTGCTGTTGTGGGCGGTGGTGTTGGTTGTGCCATTGCTTACCCGATTACGAAGAAACTTCATGAGATGGGTGCTGAGGTACATGCCATCGTTGGTTTCCGTAATCAGGACCTTGTGATTCTGGAAGACGAATTTAAGGCAGCCAGCGACAAACTGGTCATGATGACAGATGATGGTAGTTATGGTGAAAAAGGTCTGGTAACCGATGCTTTGGAAAAACTCATCAACGAGGGAAATGAATATGATGAAGTCATTGCCATCGGGCCATTGATTATGATGAAATTTGTCTGCCTGACAACGAAAAAATATGACATTAAAACGGTTGTCAGCATGAATCCAATTATGATTGACGGAACGGGTATGTGCGGCGGCTGTCGTCTGACGGTAGGTGGCGAGACAAAATTTGCCTGCGTAGACGGACCGGACTTTGACGGACATCTTGTTGATTTCGATGAGGCAATGCACCGTGGAACGATGTATAAAGAATTCGAGACTCATGCCCGCGAGGAATATTGCAATCTACTGAAGAAGGGAGAGAACTAATCATGGCAGAGAAGAATATGGATATGAAGAAATGTCCCATGCCGGTACAGGATCCGGACGTTCGTAATAAAAACTTTGACGAGGTAGCTCTTGGCTATACGTATGATATGGCTGTCAACGAGGCCCGCCGCTGTCTGAACTGCAAAAACAAGCCCTGTGTCAGTGCCTGCCCGGTGCAGATTGATATCCCGGCATTTATTGAGCGCGTAGCCAACGAAGATATGGAAGGTGCCTTTGAAATTCTCTCTAAGTCCACTTCCCTTCCGGCAGTGTGTGGTCGTGTCTGCCCACAGGAAAGCCAGTGTGAAGGCAAATGTGTCCGAGGCATCAAAGGCGAGCCGGTGGGTATCGGCCGTCTGGAGCGTTTCGTGGCAGACTACCACAGAGAAAACTGCAAGGAAACACCGGTTCAACCAGAGCCAAACGGACATAAGGTTGCTGTCATCGGTGCCGGCCCAAGTGGTCTGACGGTTGCTGGTGATTTGGCAAAGATGGGATATAAAGTAACGATTTTTGAAGCTCTTCATCTGGCCGGCGGCGTACTGGTATATGGTATTCCAGAATTCCGTCTTCCAAAAGCAATTGTGCAGAAGGAAATTGATAACTTAAAAGCAATCGGTGTTGATGTAGAAACCAATATGGTAATTGGTAAAGTATTAACCATCGATGAAATTTTCGAAATGGGTAACGAAGCAATCTTC
>JALENH010000251.1 GCA_022767895.1 Eubacterium sp. | reverse complement strand
CGCACCCGTACCTTTGGCAACAAGGTTTATGTTGATATTGAGATTTGCGCAGATGGCGATAAAACGTTGTGGGAAGCACATACCATTGCGGAAAATGTACATGATTCTGTGGAGAGAGAATTTCCCAAGGTGAAACACATTATGGTTCATGTCAATCCGAAAGAGTAGAAAGGGGAACAAGAAGGATGAAAAAGAAATTTAAGGTGGCTGCTGTTTTGTTGGTACTATTGATTGGCAGTATCTATTACTATATTGAGCTGCCTGCACTGAATATTCATGAACCCGGTTTCTGGGGGTTTGTGATTGTTGTAAGTCTGCTTCTCTTTATTGTGACAATCCTGCCGGCTCTGAAACTTGGCGGGGCGAAGCCCATTAATTTGGAGAGAGAAAGTCTTTGGGGACTCCGGAAATTCCTTTCCCGGTTCTTTTTCTGGCTGACCATCGGACTTTTTGTTTTTTATATTGGTGGATCCATTCTCTCCTCTGAAATTGTAAATGCCCGAAAATATCATGACTTGATTCAAATCCAGGACGGGAATTTCAATCAGGATATCGAGCAGATTTCTTATAATGAGATTCCCCTTTTGGACAAAGATTCTGCCGCATTGGTTGGAAATCGGAAGATGGGTACCATGGTGGAGTATGTGTCCCAGTTTGAAGTGAGTCCTGACTATACCCAGATTAACTACAAGAACAAGCCGGTGCGCGTGACGCCATTGCAGTACGGCAACTGGTTGAAGTGGTTTACCAATCAGAGTGAGGGAATCCCTGCGTATATCTGTATTGATATGGCGACGCAGAATGCTGAGTGCGTGAAGCTGAGCGAGGGAATGAAATACACGGAAAGCGATCATTTTAACCGGAATATTCACCGTTATCTGCGTTTCCGTTATCCGACTTATATGTTTGATACGCTGAATTTTGAATTGGACGAAAATGGAACGCCGGTGTATATCTGTCCGGTGAAGGATTACACCATCGGACTTTTTGGTGGCGAGACCATCAGCAAAGTGGTAATCGTGAATGCGGTAACCGGAGAGCACAAGGAGTACGATGTAAAGGATGTTCCGCGCTGGGTGGACCGTGTCTATTCGTCGGATCTGCTTGTTTCCTATTATGACTATTACGGTACACTGAAACATGGTTTCTGGAATTCCATTTTGAGCCAGAAGGATTGTATGAAAACCACGGACGGCTATAATTATATTGCACTGGATGATGATGTCTGGGTGTATACCGGTGTAACCAGTGCCGGACAGGACCAGTCCAACGTGGGCTTTGTGCTGATGAACCAGCGGACGGGACAGACAAAATATTATCAGATATCCGGTGCTACGGAGCATTCGGCCATGAGTTCGGCAGAGGGAAAGGTGCAGAATTTGAAATACGAGGCGACCTTCCCGCTTCTGATGAACATTGCCGGGAAACCGACCTATTTTATTTGCCTAAAAGACAGTGCAGGACTGGTAAAGCAGCATGCCATGGTAAATATAGAGAAATACACGGTAGTTGCCATCGGTTCCACGGTGGCAGCCTGTGAGAAGGATTATATCCAGCAGCTGAAGGATAATGGCATCGTGAAAGAAGAGGAAGAAAAGAAGGAGACCAAGACCGTCTCCGGGAAAATCCTCCGCATGACAGATGCAGTGGTGGATGGCAATTCCCACTTCTATCTGGTGCTGGAGGGAAGTGATGCCATATATGATGCGTCGATTACCAATGTGATGGATGTGGTGCGCTATCAGATTGGTGATGAGATTACGCTGGAATATGAGGAAGGCGAGAAGAGTAATCCGGTGGTGAAAATCGGAGGGGAGTAAAGGGACATGACGAAAGAAAGCGATTGCAAACGCAATCGCTTTCTTTCGTCATGTCTGCTTTAGAAGAAGGGGAAATTAAGTTTCATTTTTAATAAATGAAAATTAAGTTGCAATTTTTTGTAGAAGTGAATATAATAACAAAATAGAAATATATAAACACGTTTTTGTGAATGGAGATGAGTATGGAAACTTTATATCAATATCTGCTCACATACTATAAAGAGAATGAACCGATTTTCCTTGCTGAAATTGAAATAGAGGGAATGACGATGTGTAATATGCGGCAACAGTTAAAGAAATTGACAGATGCGGGGAAGTTGAAAAGATTTGATACGGGAATCTATTTTCTGCCTGCAAAATCGATTTTTAAGTCGGGTTCACAGATTAATCCGGAAAAAGTAATAGAAAAGAAATATCTGCAGGATGGGGGTAAGAGATGCGGATATATAAGTGGTTTGTTGTTTTTTAATCAAATTGGACTTACGACACAACTTCCCATGCAGTATGAAGTTGTATCGAACAAAGCAACAAACAATTATAGAGAGACCTCTCTTGCAAAATCCCGCGTTATTGTCAGAAGACCTAAAGCTCCGGTGACAGATTCTAATTATAAGGCTTTGCAGTTTTTGGATATGATGAAAGATGTAGATGTATATTCGGAGGTAACAGGAAAGGCTTTGCAGGAACGATTGTATCAGTATATGGATTCAATAAGTCTGTCTTTAGCAGAACTGGAACCATATTTTTCTTATTATCCGGATAAATTATATAAAAATCTGGTGGAAACGAGGGTGATCTATAATGGCATACTTACACAAGGATAGAGAACAGTTCAGAAATGCAATTGCCTTAGCTTATGAGCAGACAGGAGTAATGGCACAGGCGATTGAAAAAGACTATTATGTTACAATGCTACTAAGATTGTTGTCTGAGAAGATGGCATACATTGTATTCAAAGGTGGTACTTCCTTGAGCAAGTGTCATAAAGTCATAAGTCGCTTTTCGGAAGATATTGATATATCAATTGACACCTTGCTTTCACAGGGGCAAAAGAAAAAAGTAAAACAGTTAATTGTGGAGTCAGTAGAGGAACTGGGATTGAAAATTGAAAATCTTGAAGATACAAGAAGTCGTCGTGATTTTAATCAGTACGTGATTGGTTATGAATCTGCAATTTCAATGGAAAACACAGCACTTAAATCAGCAATATTGTTAGAAATATCTTATACGACAATTTCATTTCCTACAGTAATGTTACCCGTGCATAGCTATATTGGTGATATGATGGAACGGGAGGCTCCGGATTCTATCTCTGAGTTTTTATTATTACCATTTTGTATGAAAGTACAAGGAATTGATCGAACTCTTGTTGATAAGGTTTTTGCTGTGTGTGATTATTATTTACAGGACAAAGTAACCAGGCATTCACGCCATCTTTATGATATTTATAAATTACTGCCACTTGTACCACAGAATGATACTTTTAGGCAACTTGTAGCTGCCGTACGAGAGATTCGTGCACAGTCATCGATTTGCCCATCTGCATCGTCGGAGTTTAACGTGTCCAAGTTGCTTTCTGAAATATCAGAGAATAATGTATACAAGAGTGATTATGATAGATTGACTTTACAACTTTTAGAGGAACAGATTCCGTATGAAATGGTAATCAAATCTCTAAAAGAAATTGCCTCAGGTCATGTGTTTGACTGAGGCACTGTGATGGTTTAAAATATCAGAATATTTCAAAACCCACGTACATTATTTTGGTGATGATAGTTTTTCATCTTTCCCTGCCATTTATTTCCTTCCCGTTCATAGAAAAGATAGGTTTTCTCTGAGATTTTGCCGGATTCCCGTAATTCCTCCAGCCGTTTCCAGAACAATTCATAATCTGCTTTTGCGGCGTCTTTGTAATTGTTGGAACTGTTCATCTGAACGGACTCCAGTAACTTATCCAATTCGGTAATCTTTCTTCTGCCAAACATTATCCCAACCTCCTTTTCCAATTATGATACGCCAAAATGGAAATTTAGTCAAAATGATTCGTGTAAAAAGGAAAAAACGGCCGTGCGGAAGGATTCTGTGGAATAGGTCCGTAAAATTTGGACTTGACTGTGGATTTCTCAAAATTACGGTTATATTGAGAAATATTTTAATATGAGCCGTAAAGGGGAGGACGAATCAGGAATCGACGTAGCCCTTCCTGCAAAAATCAATGCAGCGCCTCGTTCGCGGAGTTCGGCAGAACTAAAACAGCCACTCTCCTCCCAAGAAAAAAGGTTGACAATTGTGTACCTTGGTGTTATATTTGATGCGAGGTAGACAAAAGTATACCACGCGAATCAATTATTCCGGGGAGGTTTGGAATGAATAAGATAAAGTTGTCAGAGGCGGAATGGAAGCTGATGAATCAGTTATGGGAAGAGCCCCATCTCACGATAACAAAGCTGACAGAGCGGTTGAAGGAAGATACCGGATGGGACAAGCATACCATCATCACCATGCTGGGGCGGCTGGAAAAGAAAGGGGCTGTCAGCTACCGGCAACAAGGACGGGCAAAGGAATTTTATCCTTTGGTCAGCCGTGAAAAAGCATCCGAGGCGGAGACTCAAAGCTTTTTGAATCGAGTGTATCAGGGGAGTCTGGGGCTGATGCTTTGCCAGATGATGAAGAGGGATCAGCTGACAAGTGAGGAGCGTCAGGAGCTTCGGCGGATGTTGTCCGAGATGGAGAAGGGAGAATAGCGTATGATCGTGTTTTTTTGGATGTCAATGGTAATGGTGATTTTAATGGTCCTTGGTTTTTTCTGGAATGGCCTGACACTGCAAATGATCGTGTCCGAATCTGTTATTATCCTTGGGATTCTGATTGCCAGGAAAATTTTTCGTGGAAGGATTCACGCCAGTGTCATTCATGGGCTATGGGGGCTACTGGTGTTGAGACTGTTTTTGGTGATTCCTGCTTTTTTTGTTGGTACGGGAGCAATGCCGAACTGTTCGTGGAGTGTCGACCGGGTAGCAGACGCAGTGATATCTTCCGTGGCCAATCTGGAACAACGCGACGGTGATGCGTGGAAGGACATGGGGGAAGAACCGGTTCGTTTTGATTTGACACAAGTGGAAATAAGCACGTGGCTTCAAATAATCTGGCTGGCTGGAACCGCTGTTTTCTGTCTGGTTTTCAGCTTTCTGAATGAGCACTTTCGAAGGAAGTTATTCGATACGAGAGTGAAAGTGGAAGTTCCGGATTGTCCGTACCCGGTCTATATGGTGCCGGATGCAAAATCCCAGACGGCGTCTGTGCCCTGTGTTGCCAGAGTTCGCAGGGAAAAGGCAATCTATTTGTCGGAGGAAGTGGCAAAGGACAAAGAGAAGAGGAAATATGTGATTGCCCACGAAATTTCCCATCTCAAACATCATGATTTGCTTTGGGCGTGGGTTCGTAACTTTATGCTTGCTTTTTTCTGGTTCAATCCGTTGATGTGGGTGGCAGCGATTCTTTCGAAACGGGATAATGAGATGGCCTGTGATGAGAGAGCAATCGAGCGTCTGGGAATCAGTGAGGGCAGGCGGTACGGAGAAGTTTTGATTGATCTTGTGGATACCACCAATCGGAAAGATGACGTTTTCTATCTGGCAACTACGATGACGGCGGGGAAGAAAGAATTGCGGCAGCGAATTCGGGCAATCGCAGCCGGGCAGCACAATGGAGTAGTCAGCTGCCTGTTGGCACTTGTTATTTCCGGAGTCCTTGTTGGGGTAGGATTTACCTCTTACATAAGTTCTGCGCCCCTGACAGCAGAGCAGACCATACAGCATTTCTACTATTACGAGGCCAAGGAAAATGCTCATGGCATGGAAAAAATGTATCCTGAGGGTGGAGGGAATTCTTTCTTTAATGGCCGTGGCATAGAGAGGGGAAGCGTGGTTGATGTTGTAAAAATTGATGATGTGACGGGACAGGATGTGAAAGCGTTTGAAAATCCTCCTTATTTGACGTCCTATGCGGATTGTAAAGTATATCAGACGGAGGTTGTGCGGGAGATAGCACCGCAAAGGCAAAAGACAGCCACGGAATATTTTATTGTAGTCCGGGAGGAAGAGGGGGACTCCTGGAAGATTGAAAACTGGAGCGAAGGTTATTGGCAGGGGAAATGGTGACTTCAGGGACCGCCCCGCTGGCAGTAAATGCCGGTGTGGGCGGTTTTTGGATGCGTGTAAAAAGGAAAAACAGCCGTGCGGAAGGGTTCTGTGGAATAGGTCCGTAAAATTTGTTGAAGACGGGGTGGTGATTACGGTCCAAATGAGAGAAAACTTGACTGGGGCTGTTTTTTTGCCCCCTATTTTTCGCCCTTACGGTTCATATTCTGGGGAACCGAATATGAACCGTAACATGAACAGAGAAATAGCGGCCTCTTTACGGTTCAATTTAGGAAAATAAGTTCTGGGGCGGTAATGAATTTAAAAAGTAAGAATCATGCTACGGACCGCAGGACCGTGTTCAAGGGATTAGTCCGTAGAGGGACTATAACCTTCTCAAAATCACGGTCATATTGGGAAATGTTTCACTATGAGCCGTAAAGGGGAGAACGAATCAGGAGTTCGCCGAAGCTCAGACAGCCATCCCCTTCCAAGAAACAACCACGGAATATTTTAATGGGTGGTTGACAAACCTTCCCAACCTTTGCTATAATAGACAACGTTGAAAATTTCATAGTTTTCAAATGCGGGTGTAGTTCAATGGTAGAACACTAGCCTTCCAAGCTAGATACGTGGGTTCGATTCCCATCACCCGCTT
>JALENH010000240.1 GCA_022767895.1 Eubacterium sp. | reverse complement strand
TCGGAATGATTTTTCTTAAGCAAGTTTATGTATTCAAATAATTCCCCTCGGGTAACATCATCCAGTACAAAGAAGTCAGCGATTAGCTGGTCAACTTTAGGCAGGTCCGCATAATCAAATTTAGTAAAAATGGCTGCCGTTCGATTGGACAGATAGGACTTTTTTGAGCGTTTGTCTGTCATGCCAATTAATTTACCTATCTCCGGCAGAGCATCTTCATTTTCGTTGTAGGGATTCTCGTTGCATATAGTAGCAAGAGGTATATTTAATGTATTTGCAAAACGTAAAGCTGTATCATAGCGAATCGGCGTGTCCCGGCGAATGATGGAATAAATCGTTGGTGCCGGAATGCCGGTGTTTCTGGACAGAGTTTTTACACTCATCTGCTTCTCGTCTAAGATTTCTTTTAATACTTTTCCGTATCCCATTTCACATCTTCCTTTCAAAAATATAATTCAATCTTATCATGAATCCTAAGAAAAGAAAAGTAAAAATGAGAGAAAGTTATTTATTTTTTATGCATCGGACCATAGTTTTCAGTCGTTGGATAAATGTACAGGAAATAATATGCATAAAAAATGAATAAAAATATTGACATAATATGCAAAGAAGAATATAATGATATCACGGGATGCGTAAAATACGAATAAAATAATTCTATATTTACGCAATAATGCCGAGAAGGGAGGTGCCGATATGCAAAAGATGACAGAAGGAAAACCATTATATGTAGGAGTGGATACTGTTGCAGTTGATTTTGGTGTAAGCAGGGCGAAGGCATATGCAATTATTAAAAATCTGAACGAAGAACTGAAGAAAGAAAATCCAAGAGCCATTGTTGTGGCGGGAAAAGTCAATCGTATCTTTTATGAAGAATGTGCAGGAATCCGACGTTAGAAAACCGGAAAAAAGCGAGGAGGTGGAAGAGATGGCGGTATTTCGGGATACATGGGACGGCTATAACGGAAAAGCGTGGCGGGTATACATACGCTATACGGACTGGCAGGGAAAAACGAAACAGCACAATAAGCGTGGCTTTCGAAGCAAAAAGGAAGCGTTGGAGTATGAGCGTGAGTTTGTTGCCAAAAAGAGCAGAGATATCAATATGGGGTTTGGGACTTTTGTGGAGGTATATCTGGAGGATGTAAAGCCACAGATAAGAATTACTACATACGAAACCAAATTTCATATTGTAAAAACACATATCTTACCGTATTTCTCAGAAAAGAATCTGTCAGAGATTGATGCAACGGATATTTTGCAATGGCAAAATGAGATGTTACAAAAAAGAGATGAAAACGGGCGTGGATATTCAGATACTTATTTGAGGACGGTAAACACGCAGTTGTCAGCGATATTCAATCATGCGGTAAGATACTACGGATTGCAGGAAAATCCATGTAATCGTGGTAAAAAGATAGGAAAATCTCATGCGGGAGAAATGCTTTTTTGGACAAAGGATGAATATCTGAGATTTGTGGAGGAAATGAAAACAAAGCCACTTTCCTATTATGCATTTGAAATTCTTTACTGGACGGGAGTCCGAGTTTCAGAGTTGTTGGCGTTAACTCCAGCTGATTTTGATTTGACAAAACAGAAGCTGGTGATAAACAAACAGCTTCAGGTGGTCAGGGGAGAGAAAAAAATAATGCCACCAAAGACGGAAAAAGGGAATCGGATTATTGACCTTCCAGATTTTCTTTGTGAGGAAGTAGAGGATTTGCTGGGGATGCTATACAAGCCGGATAAGGATACAAGAATATTTAATATTACAAAAAGTTATCTTCATCATGAAATGGATAGAGGAACGAAAGCAAGTGGTGTAAAGCGAATTCGGATACATGATTTGCGACACAGTGCTTGTGCTGCATTGATTGAACTGGGATTTTCACCGGTTCAGATAGCAGAAAGGCTGGGGCATGAATCGGAAACGATTACCATGCGGTATGCCCATCTGTACCCGTCGGTACAAAAGAATATGGCAGACAAACTAAGCGAAATGAGAAAAGGAAGTGAGGAACATGGCGGATAAAATATACAGACGGACAACGCAGTTGTCAGATACACCCAAAAGGAAAGACGACGAGAAGGCGAGGAAACGGAATGTAATTGTGAATTTTCGGGTGTCTCAGAAAGAAAAGGAACTGATTGACAGACGGATAGAACTGTCCGGCTTGAAGAAATCAGATTATTTTATTGAAAGTTGTCTGTATCAGAAAATATTGGTAAAAGGTAATATTCGTACTTCTGATACGATGAGAGAACAGTTGGGAAAAATTGCAGAGATTTTGAATGCATCGGAAGGAAAAGATTTCTCCGATGTATTCTCCCAAGAGGATGGAATGACTTTGAAAACCATTGCAGAAATACTTTTGGAAATTACAAATAAGGGTGGTGCTGGCTGATATGGGTGAGAATAATTTGAAAATAATCAATCTCTCGGAAGTGGAGGCGAAGGAAATATCATGGCTTTGGTATCCCTTTATTCCATATGGAAAACTGACAATTATTCAGGGCGACCCGGGAGAGGGGAAAACTACACTGGTTTTGAATATTGCAGCGGTACTTTCAAAAGGTCAGGGACTGGACGGTTATATGAAACCGAAAGAACCGTTAAACATCATTTATCAGACGGCAGAGGATGGATTGGCAGATACCGTAAAGCCGAGATTGGAAAAGGCGCAGGCTGACTGCAATCATATTTTCGTTATTGATGAAACAGATGAATCATTGAGTATGTTGGATGAACGAATTGAGCAGGCAATTCTGGAGAAGAATGCCAAACTTATGATTTTGGATCCTATACAGGCGTATCTGGGAGCGAAGATGGATATGAATCGGGCAAATGAAGCCAGAGACATGACAAAACATTTGGGGCAGGTGGCAGAGCGAACCGGCTGTGCCATTGTTTTAATCGGTCATACGAATAAAAATGCAGGCGGGAAAGTTGCCTATCGAGGAATGGGTTCCATTGACTTTTTCGCCGTGGCAAGAAGTGTACTTTTGGTGGGCAGAGTGAAAGGACAGGAAAACAGACGTGCTATGATACAGATAAAAAATAATCTGGCGGAACGCGGTCATGCCAAATCTTTTGTGCTGACAGACGGAGTGTTTTCGTGGGAAGGTGATTATGTCATAACCGAAGATGAACTAATTGGTGGTTTTGCACCGAAATCCGGTAAGCAGGAAGAGGCGAAAGATTTGCTTGTTTCTCTTCGCAGTGTCGGAAAAGAAGCAGCCGTTTCACAGATACAGGAAAAGTCAAAAGAAAAAGGAATTTCCTGGCGTACAATGGAACTGGTAAAAAAAGAGTTGGAGATAAAATCCAAGAAGGTGAATAATGCATGGTACTGGATTTTAGACAGCAAATATTTTTAGAGAAAGGCAACAACGCAACAAAATGGGACATAGGAAAATACGGTGTTGAAACAGCAGATTTTGGGAATACAACACCGTAAATTCCAGTCACTTACATTGTTGCGTTGTTGCGTTATAGGAATGAAAAAATGGATTGGCGAAAGGAGAGTTTTCATGGGAAAAAAGAAAAACGTTACCATCCCGGAAGAATTATTTATCGATTTGGTGAAATATTTTCTGGCAGATATCCGATGTGATGAGGATAGGATACGATTGGGGTTACAGGAAAAAATGGAAGCAATGGTGAAACGGGAACTGTATACCAGATATAAGACAGCAGGAACACCGGAAGAAAGAGAACAGGCAAGACGAGAGTATTTGGAGAAAGTGGGAATGCCGGAAAATTTCCGATGGTAATTTGTGCTATCTATAATCACAACCTCGTGACACGAGATTGTTTTTATGGCGAAGAAAAGGAAAAAGGGTTCAAGGGAACTCTCCCTTGCAAGAACATCGAAGGGAAATCCTTTGATGTGCATCCGTGTAGACACA
>JALENH010000244.1 GCA_022767895.1 Eubacterium sp. | reverse complement strand
TTGGTTTTGTATATTTACTTGATTTTGTGATTGTGATACAATAAAAATAATTGTGGAATCTTATAGAAAGTGGGGAGATTGTGTGAAACGACCGGAGAAACAGTATGAAAAATACTGGTATGCAGGCTTGACTGGCTTTTTCGTTATTGTGGCAGCTGTAATTGTGTATGTTATAGTAAGCAATCTGAGCGGAGTTGGAAATGTGATATCTAAGATTAATTCCGCACTTATGCCGGTATACATTGGTGTGGCTGTGGCTTACTTGCTAAGTCCTCTCGTGGATAAGATGGACCGTCACGTATTTATTCCGTTATGGAACAAAATTTTCAAAAATAAAGAGAAAAAGGCAGAACGGATGGCAAGAGGCTGCTCAGTATTTGTTGTTCTGGTGATGGCGTTGCTTGTGCTTTTTGGAATTCTGATGCTTGTAATTCCTGAGATTATTAACAGTATCACCAGTCTTGCCAAGAGTCTTCCCGGTTACTACACGAATGTGAAGAACTGGGGAGTACATATATTCAAGTCGAATCCGGAACTTGCAGACTACTTTACAAGGGTTTCCAAAGGCTTGTTTGATAAACTTCTGGATTGGCTGCAGAATGACCTTCTTCCCAATAGTGATAAATTTTTGGCGGTCATTACAGACGGTGTTGTAAATGCAACCAGTGTCTTACTGGATTTGTTTATTGGAATCATTATTTCTATCTATTTGATGGCAGGAAAAGAAAGTTTCTGTGCCCAGTGCAAGAAAATGATTTTTTCTATTCTGCCGGTACACAAAGCAGAGCATATGTTGTCAATTCTCAGCGAAACCCATGGAGTTTTTGCTAAGTTTATCAGCGGTAAAATTATTGATTCGTTGATTGTAGGAATATTGACGTTTATTATCATGAATATTGCCGGGATTCCTTACACCGTGCTGATAAGTGTGCTGATTGGCGTGACAAATATTATTCCGTTTTTTGGACAGTATATTGGAATTATACCAAGTGCGGTGCTTGTCTTTATTGCGAGTCCAAGCAAAGGAGTTTTGTTCCTGGTTTTAATTATCATACTAATGCAGTTTGATGGAAATGTGCTGGGACCAAAGATTTTAGGAGATTCCATTGGCCTCAAGAGTTTTTGGATTCTCTTCTCTATTTTGTTCTTTGGTTCATTGTTTGGTATTTTAGGCATGATCTGTGCTGTTCCGGTGTTTGCGGTGATTTACCGTATGGTAAAACGGTGGTGTGCAGGGCGTCTGGCGAAGAAGCAAATGCCAACGGAGACAGAATGCTATTTTGGAAAAGCGGCAGACCATGAAAAGATAGATTATAATGAGAAAGGATGAAGGATATGAGAAGGGTGAGCAGATTACTCTGCATTTGTGCAGTTGCTGCTTGTGTGGTAAGTGGCTGTGGGATATTGCCGACGGAAGAAGAATTTGATGCGGCACCGTTAGTGAAAGAATACGATGGTGGAAATACAGGGAAATATACAGTTGTGAGGGGAGATATGGTACAGACGGAGTCTATTGCAGCTCAGTACCAGGGAACGAAGAAGGTTGATTTGACCGGCGCGGATGGTGGTTCACGTATCAAGAAGATATGTGTCACAAAGGGCCAGAAGGTGAAGAAGGGCGATGTGCTGGTAGAGGAATATCTGGAAGATGAGGAAGAAGCGCTCAAAAGCGATAAGCGTCAGATTGAGAGCCTTCAGTTGCAGATTGACCAGGCAAGGCAGATGAAAAAGCGGGAGCTGGAGCAACTCGACAGAACCGGAGGGAGCAAGGAAGAAAAGGACAATGTCAAGACCCAGTATGATGCCCAGATAAAGAATTGTGAGTCCACACTGCAATTAACGAAACTGGATATCAAGGAGTTAGAGGAGACCATTCGAGGAGCTTCTATGGTTTCCACTATCAGTGGAAAAGTGATTTTTGTGGATCACTCTTTCGAGGGTGGTTATGCGAATGAAGAGAATACGCTTGTGACCGTACAGGCGGCGAAAAAGAACCGATTCCGGTGTCAGACAGAATACGCAGATTATTTTAAAAATGGACAGGAAGTAATCGTGACAGTTCTTGGTCAGCAGTACAAAACAAAGGTAAAGAAAGAGAAGGGAAATCTGCTGTATTTTTATCCCAAACAGGCATTATCACTTAAAAACTCGGTAACTGGAACGGTGGATCTCATTCTCAAGGAGAAAAAAGATGTGCTTTCCGTGCCAACAGCATTGATTTTTGATATGGGTGGGAAAAAGGTTGTTTATGTGGAAGGAAAAAATGGTGTCAAAGAGACGAGAGAAGTGACTACCGGAGTACAGATTCAGAATCAAATTGAGATTACCGGTGGCTTGAAAGAAAATGAGCAGATTCTTACGAATTAAAAAGATGTATTGGATTGAAACGGAGGAAATCATGGGTGCTAAATCATGGAAATATCGTACAGTGACACTGGGGCTTCTAGTGGGGATGCTGGTTTGTATGACAGGCTGTGGAAAACAGGAAGACTCTGTCAAAGTTCCGAAACTTGTGGACCCGGTGGGGGTAGATGTGGATACGGCTGTTGTGAAGAAGATGAATCTGAGCAGCGTGAACTCTTATCAGGGAGAAGTTGTGCCGGATATGGTGGGAGTGTATTTTGCCAATTCCGGGCAAGCAGGTGCAGTAAAGGTAGAGATTGGTGACAAAGTGAAGAAAGGACAGCTTCTGGCAACTCTGTCGGGCTCTGAGTCTACAGTGAAGGAGTTAAAGAAGGAACTTTCTAATCAAATCGATGAGAATGCGGAATCGAATGCCTCTTCCCAAAGTAAAATAAAGCAGTTGGAAATCGAACTGAAAAAGGTTCAAAAGCAGAAGAAAAAAGCAAAGACTTCAAAAGAAAAAAGCAATCTGGGTAAGCAGATTTTGCTGAAACAAGAGGAGATTAAGACAGAGAAGTTACGGCTGAAGATGCAGAAACAAACGCAAAGTTTGTATATCAAGGAATTAAAAAGTGATATACAAACGGCGATGAAATCCAGTAAAATGAATAAGTTATATTCACCGGTGAATGGAGAGGTCATTACGAAAAATCTGGCGCCGGGAGATTTTGTGACTGGAGGCGTATCAGTCATTACCATTGCGGATATGGAGAAGACAAAGATACGTACAGAATATATTGGTTCCTCCCTGCTTGAGAAGGCGAGTAGTTATCAGGCAGTTATCAATGGGAAAAAGTATGATGTGACGGCAGAGGAACAAGAAGTGTCCCAGATGGATATTGAGATGGGAAATCTGCCAACCAGTACATATTTCACGTACAAACAGGACAGCAATGTATCTGTGGGTGATTCTGTGACATTAGATTTTTATAATAATTCGACGGATGATGCGCTGGTGGTGCCAAGCAATGCCGTATATAAGGCAAAAGGTGAGCGTTATGTGTACCGGATGGATGGGGACG
>JALENH010000209.1 GCA_022767895.1 Eubacterium sp. | reverse complement strand
TTATATTTTATTTCACCCTCTTATTGCTCCTTGAAAAGGAGGGTTCTATTATGAAACATTTTTCTGATATTCAGAGAATGGCTCGCATATGGGGTGTTGCCATTCTTTCCACCGTGGTACTATTTGCCACGATTATAATTACATCTGCCGCACATGCCAAAGCAGCATCACCGGCTCTCGTTATCTTATCCCGGTACAACTGTACAATGAAAATCGGTCAGTCCTTTTATCTTACCGGTTTTGCCAGCAATGGGAAATGGGTCCGTTTCACAAGCAGTAGCAGCCGGATTGCCTCCGTCAATACCTACGGACTTGTCACTGCAAAAAAATCGGGCACATGCACCATTACCGGGAAAGTCACCGGCGGCGAGGCAAGTTGCCGGATTACCGTACAAAAAACTTCAATCACTTTATCCGCCGCAACAATTACCATGGAAAATGGTTCATCTGCGGTTCTGAAAGGACAGACCTCTAACGGTTCTGCCATCACATGGAAATCTCAAAAAACAAGTGTTGCCGTCGTGGACGAACACGGGAAAATCACCGCCAAAAAGCCCGGTGAAACAACCATTACCGCCAATGCGGATGGGACAAAAAAGAGCTGTCAGGTTCTTGTAAAAAAGCCTAAAGTCACACTCAGTCAATCTTCCGCTTCCCTATACCGGGGACAGACGCTGGTTTTGTCAGCCAAAGTTTCTTCCGGCAGAAAAGTCAGCTGGAAGTCACAAAAAAGCAGTGTTGCCACCGTGAACAGCAGCGGAAAAATCACCGCCAAAAAACATGGAACGGCAAAAATCCGTGCCACGGTAGACGGTGTTACGAAAGAGTGTGAAATCACAGTAAAATCTCCTGCCATCAAATTGAGCCGGACTTCTGCCACAATCAAAAAAGGAAAAACACTTTCTTTAAAGGCAGAGGTCAGTTCCGGTAATACACCGGTCTGGAAAAGCAGTCGCTCCAGTGTCGCCAGCGTAAATGCAAATGGGGTTGTCACTGCAAAGAAAGCCGGGACCTGTATAATCACCGTATCGGAAGATGGCACGAAAGAAACATGTCATATTCAGGTAAAAAAGTAACGATTTGAAACAAAGAAGGAGCAATAAGAGGAAAACATTTGCAAAAACTACCATTTGGCAGTAAAATATCACTAGTTGAGAAAATACAAGAAGAGGAAATGATTTATGAAAAAAAGTTTGATTCTAGTTATCGAAGGAGCATTAATCGGTATTCTTGCCGGACTAACCGCCGTATTCTACCGCTACTGTCTGACTTGGGCAGAAGGCGGATTATATCAGATTCTGAACTTTATCCAAGGCAATGGCCCTGCCATTGCTCTCTGGTTTGTTGCTTTGATTCTTATGGGCTGTGTGGTGGCACAGATTGTCCGCATGGAACCCATGTCATCCGGTTCCGGAATTCCCCAGGTGTGTGGCGAGGTACAGGGGGAACTCAATCCGTCCTGGTGGCGTGTCATTCTCGCCAAATTCGTAGGCGGTACCATGTGCATTTTCGGAGGCCTTTCCCTGGGTCGGGAGGGTCCTTCCATTCAGCTTGGTGCCATGGCTGCCAAAGGCTACTCACGCTTGCTAGGCTATGATAAAAAAAGAGAAATCCATCTCCTGTCCTGTGGTGCCGGTGCCGGTCTTGCCGCCGCCTTCAATGCACCTCTAGCAGGTATTTTATTCATTTTGGAAGAAATATGTCATACCTTTGACCGAGCCATACTGGCTGCCGGTCTCATTGCCACGGTATGTGCTGATTTTGTGTCCAAACTCTTTTTCGGACAGTCCGCCATTTTTTCCTTCTCCACCGCCACAATACCCCTGCAGAATTACTGGCTGCTTATCCTCTTTGGCATTCTACTCGGTCTGACCGGAGCCTTTTATAATCTGGTGATGGTAAAAACACAGGCACTTTTTCAGCATTTAAAGAAAATACCACAAGAAATCCGCATTGCTTTTGTCTTTGTCATTTCCGGCATACTGGGACTCACTCTGCCCCAGGTACTGGCAGGCGGACACAGCATGATTATTCTGTTGGAACATGGAAACCCTGCTCTGTTGACCATTGCCCTTCTTCTCGTGGTGAAATTTCTTTTTTCCGCCCTGTCCTTTGGCAGCGGAGCCCCCGGCGGCATTTTCTTTCCCTTACTGATTTTGGGAGCTTATTGTGGCGCCCTGTTCGGAAATGCTGCCATGGAAATGCTACCTCTTTCGGCAGATCTTCTTCCCCAGTTCATCGTGCTGGGTATGGCAGGACTTTTTGCCGGCATCGTACGCGCACCGATTACCGGCATCGTATTGATTACCGAAATGACCGGAAACATGCACCGCATGCTGGACATTGCCGTGGTCAGCGGCATTGCCTACATCGTCGCCAATCTGCTTGGCAGCAAGCCCATTTATACATCACTGCTTGAGAATATTCTTTGTCGTAAAAAGGAACAGGAAAGTACTTAGACCACCCGCCAGAAACCATTCTTTTTTTGCACCAACACGTTCTAACTTGCCCTTCTTTTTAAGCGTTGCTATAATTCTCTCTATTTGCCTGTCGGATAACCTCAGCGTATTTGCAAGTTGCTTTGTAGTCATCTTCGAATTGTTTTTGAGTAATGTTAGAACTTTTTCTTCTTTTGTCATTTGCTCCATATTTATTCCGACATTTATTCCGACACCATTATGCTTATTCTGATTATCCTCAATTTCTTGTAACATTTTACAGATTAGATTCAACATAAAAGTCACAAATATGGTAGACTCTCCTGCTGTATTTGAATCATTAAGTGCAGCATAATACTTATTTTGGTTTTCATGTATCATGGTTTCTATAAAAAAATAGCCATCCGGAAGGTTAGTCCAAATGGCTTATGCGATAATCCTTACTGGATTATTTATTCTTTTCTTTTAGTTTTAAAATATATTCTTCTTCTGCCTGTTCTAATCGTTTCTGAATAGCTTCCTCCGATGGCAACTGCGATTTTATTTCTTGTAAGCGTATATTATCGTAAGTTGCAACTCCCATAGGTGTCTCTATTCCCTGAAAAGCCCACTGAACCTCTGTCTGGTCCTTATCTTTACATATCAGAAGACCAATTGTTGGATTATCGAATTCTGATTTCATTAACTCATTGACCGCATTTACATAGAAGTTAAGCTTTCCTGCAAACTCTGGTTCGAATGATACTGCTTTAAGTTCAACAACTACATAACAGCGAAGCTTAATATGATAAAAGAGCATATCTATTTTTCTTGTTTTACCAGCGACGATAATCTCTTTCTGTCTTCCTATAAAGGCAAATCCTGATCCAAGCTCTAACAAGAAGCGTGTTATATTCTGCTCTAATGCATCTTCCAGCTCTTCCTCATCATATCCTACAGGAAGTGATACAAAACCGAAATCATAAGTATCTTTTACTATTTCCTGTGCAAGTTTTCCTTGTATGGCAGGAAGTTTTTCCGCAAAATTAGTAAGTGCATTACCTGATGATTGGTATAAATTTGCTTTTATACAATCAACAAGTGTACTCCTGCTCCAGCTTTCTTCTATTGTTTTTCTCACATAAAATAAAGCTTCTTCTATTGTTTTACATTTTGTTACTATTTCCACATGATGTCTCCATGGTACAAATCCGAAGATTGCAGGAAATTCTATTTCTGCACCAGCTTGGTGCAGTTTTTGATTTTCACTAATTTCTGCACCAACCTGTTGCAGTTTTAAGCTGTTTAAATC
>JALENH010000180.1 GCA_022767895.1 Eubacterium sp. | reverse complement strand
CAAGAAAGCTGCCCGGGCTTTTCCTACTCTTATCGCATAGGGAAAAAATCCATTGCGACTATCTCATGCTCTCTTCCTGCTTTTTGATCATCTGACGAACCATCTCGCCACCGATAGATCCAGCCTCACGGGAAGTCAGATCACCGTTGTAACCCTCTTTCAAGTTCACACCGATCTCGTTTGCTACTTCCATCTTGAAACGATTCATAGCCTCTTTTGCCTGTGGTACTTCCATCTTGGATGAATTCTTTGTCATGATATTTCACCTCCGTTTTATTTATAGTGAAGATAAAGGAATGCCCGGTTACGGCATTCCTCTTCTGATGTTTTCTGAGTAGCATTGCTCTCAAAACCCGTCGTATCGAAACGCTGTCTCCGTCATTGCATTCGATTATCTTGATACTATTGTTGCCACAAAAGACGAAAATATAATGGTAATTTGTGCCACAAAAATAACAAAAAAATATTACTGACAGAAAAAAAAATTAATGCTATAATGAAGTGGAAGTATAGAATTGTTTAGTTGTGTGAAAAAGTACGGCAGAGAGGAGAAGAGACGATGCGTTTTCGCGACGTAGGTGTGCAGCTTAAATATGATGGGGATTTTAAAATATACAGGGAGGATGGAATATCCCGGTATGGAGAACCGGATTATCTGTTTTTATATTTTCATACGGAATGCTGTGTTGTATTGGATGGTGAGGAGGTACAGGTGAAACCACCTTCTGTGATATTGTTTGATATTGGGGCAAAACAACATTATTATGCAACTCAGGAAACTTACATGGACGATTTTATTCATTTCTGGTTCGACGAGAGCCGGTCCTTTGTGGATGAACTGAAACTGCCGCTCAATACAGTGATTCCTTTGCCAGAGAATACGGCGATTCCTATTTTGATGAAACGGTTATATGGAGAATTTATTTCTCTTAATGAATACAAGAATCGTACAATGGAGTACATATTCCGCATTGTGTTAACCAAGGTGGCTGAGATGTCGGAGAGAAGTAAAATTGCAAAAATTCCCGACCGGTACGATGAATTATTCCAGAAATTGCGGTCAAAGATTTATCTGGAGCCGGCAAAGAACTGGCATGTTTCAGAATGTGCAGCGGAACAGGGATTAAGTACACCTTATTTTCAAAAATTATATAAGGCATATTTTGGCAACACTTTTGTTCAGGATGTCGTGCAAAGTCGTATGGAATATGCCAAACACTTTTTGATTGCCACCAATTATTCTGTTAAGGAGATTGCGGATTTATGTGGATATAATAATGAAACATTTTTTATGAAACAGTTTAAGAAAAATATTGGTCTGACACCTAGCCAGTACAGAGAGCAGTCAAGACAAATTAAAATTATTTAGAAAAAATTGGTTTTTATCATTTTTATGCCACATTTTGTTGTTAAGATTACATCAGTAGTTACATAGTGACTACTACTCCCACCCTATTATACGATGAAGAACACCCGGCCTTTTGACCGGGTGTTCTTCATCGTATGTTTTCTCAATCTTAATAACGGTCAGGGTTTTCTGCCAGATAAATATACTCTGCAACAGAGCGGTCATATCCCTCGATATGTTTATACAGCCATTCAACGACTTTTTTGTTAAGCTGTTCCACAAATGCCGGCGATGCCCCTTCTTCCTCCGTCAGCATTTCCGTGAGATCTGCTACGGTCTGCTTCAGTGATTCATGTTGTTTTTGATGGTCTGCCAAACCGGGATAACCAACTTCTTTCTGCAGATTTTCCTCGGCTTCAAAGTGGTATACAACATAGTCATTGAGGAAATTTAACATTCTCATGGCAGTAGCCTGTCCCTGGCTGGTTTCTACAGCATCTAAAAGGTCGTTGATTTTGGAAATCAGTTCTTTGTGCTGCTCGTCAATAGTTTTGTTTCCTGTTACAAGATTACTGGTGAATTCTGCTTTCATTGTAAGGCCCTCCTTTTAGTTTGAAACATAACCTAATTAAATTATACAACGAAAGAAGAGAGTGCGCAAGGTGGTAAACTTTCACTTGATTGCTTTCTTGCAATTGATTATAATGTTCTTTATATATTTATGGAAAGAGGTGGTTGGTGAATGGAGTACCAGGAACTGAAACATGAGTTTGAACCCGTGTGGAATCAGGATTCTCAGGTGCTCATTCTCGGGAGTTTTCCCTCGGTAAAGTCCCGGGAGCAGGGCTTCTTTTATGGGCATCCGCAGAACCGCTTCTGGAAGGTGATGGCGGCAGTTGTTGGGGAACAGGTGCCCATGACAATTTCTGAGAAAAAGAAGATGCTTCTACAGCATCATATTGCTGTGTGGGATGTGATACAAAGCTGCCGTATTAAGGGTTCCAGCGATAGCAGCATAAGAGACGTGGTGCCGGTGGATTTGACACCTCTGTTGGAGAAATCCGCAATTTGTAGTATATATGCCAATGGTAAGACGGCGGAGCGGCTGTATAATCGATATTTGCTGCCTCAGACCGGAATGCCGGTGGTGGTGCTACCTTCTACCA
Source organism: Eubacterium sp. (assembly GCA_022767895.1). Classification (GTDB taxonomy): domain Bacteria; phylum Bacillota; class Clostridia; order Lachnospirales; family Lachnospiraceae; genus Eubacterium_F. The sequence goes on along the minus strand of JALENH010000180.1, from coordinate 9,144 downwards.
GTCCGGCCAATGCGGCATGGAATCTAGAGCAGCTTGTTTCAGAATATAAAGTAATGGAGAGATATGTATGAAAAAAGGATATTTTAACATTCCCAATCTCATGGGCTACTTTCGTATTATATTGATTCCGGTGTTTTTGTTGCTTTATTACCGGGCAGATACGTCAGCCGGTTATGGATTGGCGTTTTTTGTGCTTGCCTTATCTTACGTATCCGACTTTCTAGATGGGAAAATAGCCAGAAAATTTAATATGGTCACCGACTGGGGCAAGATGCTGGATCCCATTGCGGATAAACTGACCCAGGGGGCGTTGGCAGTTGCGTGTACGTTTCGATATCCGGCTGCTGTATGGCTGATTTTTTTCTTTCTTGCCCGAGAAGTTTATATGGGAATTATGGGCCTCTATTTAGTGAAAGGAAAGCATGTCGTATATGGTGCACAATTTTTTGGTAAAATTTGTACGGCAGTATTAGATGTCGGAATACTGGTCTTGCTTCTGTTTCCGGGGATGCCTTTACTATTATCCAATTTGTGCATATTACTTCTTATGGTTTCAATTGTGATTACTTGGCTAAAATATATTGGTTTTCACATTCGTCTGCTCACAGGAAAACAGAAAAGGAGAATCAAAATGCGTTGGAAGATAGTAATTGTTGCCTTGTTTGTAATCTATCTGGTGGTGGGAGCGGTGATTCCCTATGTACACCAACAGGAAATGGGGGAGTCCAATAAAAATTCTTTCAATCCGGCACAATTTTACGGAAGTCAGGAATGTTGTGACCGGGCGGCGATTATTGAAGATAATGGGGAAGGTTTGGAGGAGCGGATTCGTATGATTGAGCATGCCAGGGACAGTATTGTTCTTTCTACTTTTGATTTTCATTCGGATCAAACAGGAAAACAGATACTTGCGGCGTTAAAGACAGCCGCCGGCCGGGGCGTTCAGGTGAAGATTTTGATGGATGGTTACAATTCATGGCTGAGAATGACGGGAAATCCCTATTTTTATGCGTTGGCAGCAGATGAAAATGTTACTGTCAAGATTTATAATCCCGTTAATCCTCTGGTGCCGTGGAAGGCTATGAGCCGAATGCATGACAAATATCTCATTGTGGATGATTCTTTGTATTTGTTGGGTGGAAGGAATGTGTATGATTATTTCCTTGGGAATCAGGAGGGATACAAAAATTATGATCGGGATGTCCTCGTTTACAATACAGGGGGAGAGGATAGTTCCCTGTATCGGGTTCGTGACTATTTTGAAAACATATGGAATAGCTCTCTTTGTCGTACGTGGAATGATGCCGGCTGGCTCTTGCGAATACCGGGAGTGGGGAAAGCCCAGTCAGAACTGGAAGAAATTTATCATGTGATGAAACGGGATTATCCGATGTGGTTTGTGAAGGGGGATTACAGAGAGCGCACTTTTGAGACAGATAAGATTACGTTACTTTGCAACCCTACCGGACTCTACAGCAAAGAGCCACAGGTTTTTTATGGATTGTGTGAACTGATGAAACAGGCGGATCAGGAAGTGATTTGGCATACTCCGTACATTATCAATAATGACTGGATGTATGGAAAGGTTCAGGAAATTGCCAAAGAGGTTCCTTCTGTGACGATTATGACGAATTCATCAAAAAATAACGGAAATCCTTTTGGCGCTGTGGATTATGCCATGCACAAAAAGGACATTCTGGCGACTGGAGTTACAGTGAAGGAATATGAGGGTGGCGTGTCATATCACGGAAAAAGTGCGGTTATTGATGATGATATAGCTATAGTGGGTTCCTTTAACATGGATATGAAAAGCACCTATCAGGATACCGAATTAATGCTTGTTATCAATAGTAAGGAAGTTTCCGGACAGTTGAAGGAAAACCTGCTTTCTTATCAGGAGGATTCCCAAATTGCCAGTCTGGAGAAAAACGATGAGGACGACTTGTTTGGCGAGGGGGTGTCTACCATTGAGAAATTCCAGCATTTTGTAATTCGCAAGGTAAATCCGTATCTTCGTTTTTTGTTTTAACGCAAAAAAATGTGATTCTGCCGTGGGATGTATTGAAATTTCGTGTAAAATGTAGTATGATAAGATGGACTATGAAAAAGTATGGAGGATTATCATGAGTGACAGATTAAGAGTAGGTATCCTGGGAGGTACCGGTATGGTAGGACAGCGGTTTATCTCCTTGTTGGAGAATCATCCTTGGTTTGAGGTTGTGACGATTGCAGCCAGCCCGAGAAGTGCCGGCAAAACCTATGAGGAGGCAGTAGGCGGACGCTGGAAAATGCAGACTCCGATGCCGGAAGCAGTTAAGAAGATTGTTGTAAAAAATGTGAATGATATAGAGGCAGTCAGCAGTGAAGTGGATTTTGTCTTCAGTGCTGTCGATATGACAAAAGAAGAAATTAAAAAGATTGAGGAAGATTATGCCAAAGCAGAGATTCCGGTCGTATCCAATAACAGTGCCCACAGATGGACACCGGATGTACCGATGATTGTGCCGGAGGTGAATCCGGAGCATTTGGAAGTGATTGCCAGCCAGAAAAAACGTCTGGGAACCACAAGAGGCTTTATCTGTGTGAAACCAAACTGCTCCATCCAGAGTTATGCTCCTGCACTGACAGCTTGGAGAAAATTTGAGCCTACAGTTGTAGTGGCAACAACCTATCAGGCAATTTCCGGCGCGGGAAAGACATTTAAGGACTGGCCGGAAATGGAGCACAATATCATTCCGTATATTGGCGGAGAGGAAGAAAAAAGCGAGCAGGAGCCACTTCGTATCTGGGGTAAAGTGGAGAATGGACAGATTGTAAAGGCGGATGGTCCTTTGATTACCAGCCAGTGTATCCGTGTACCGGTACTGGATGGGCATACAGCAGCTGTTTTTGTGAATTTCAAGCAGAAACCAACGAAGGAAGAACTGATTCAGGCACTGGTGGAGTTTAAAGGTGCCCCTCAGGAACTGGAGCTGCCAAATGCACCGAAACAGTTTATTCAATATCTGGAAGAGGATGACCGCCCACAGGTGGCATTGGATGTCAATTATGAGAATGGTTTTGGTGTTAGTATCGGACGCCTGCGCGAGGATGCATACTTTGACTGGAAATTTGTGGGTCTTTCCCACAACACAGTTCGTGGTGCAGCCGGAGGAGCGGTGCTGATGGCAGAACTTTTGAAAGCAAAAGGATATCTTACGGCAAAATAATTGTCTGGAAAGGAATGGTGTTCATGGGGAAATTTCGTGTTCTGGTGAAGGGAATCGTTCAATATCAGGATTCGTATCTGGCCGTAGAGCGTTGGTATGATGACCGGATTTTCGATCCTTATCAATGGGAATTCATTGATGGTGAGATGGAGTTTGGTGAGACGCCGGAAAAAGCAGTAGAGCGAATTGTGTCAGAGAAGACCGGTCTGACTGTCCAGGTGAATAAACCACTTTATACATGGGGCTTTACGGCAGGCGAGATTTGTACCAGTGGAATCGCCTTTTTGTGTGATGCCCAGGTGGATGAGGTGATTCTTTCTGAGGAACTTCATGACAGCCAGTGGGTTCCGAAGAGCGAGATTACCCAGGTGATTTCTAATCAGGCAGTGGTAAAAGATATTGAAAAGGCGGGTCTGACAAGCAGTTTTGACCTGGATGATTTTGGAAAGGTGGATTTGTTTATTGAACCTATGGATTAAGAATGGACATCTTTTAGACCCGGCAAATGACCGCAATGAAATATGTGATTTATATGTAAAGGATGGAAAGGTTGCCTGTGTCGGCAGCCTTTCGTCGGGTAGAATACCGGAGGAAGAGGTGACGGTAATTGACGCATCCGGTAAATATGTGATGCCGGGTTTTCTGGATCTTCATGTGCATTTGCGAGAACCCGGATTTGAGTACAAAGAGACGATACGGACTGGTACGGCGGCGATGGCGAAGGGCGGTTTTACGGCTGTCTGTCCCATGCCGAATACGAAACCTGCCACCGACTGCCCGGAGATGATCCGCAGAGTTTTGGAAATTGCCGAAAAGGACAGTCCGATTCATGTATACCCGGTAGGAGCCGTGACAAAAGGGCAGATGGGGGAAGAAATGACCGATATTGCCGGTATGGTGAAAGCTGGTGCGAAAGCCATCAGCGAAGATGGTAAATCGGTGATGAATGCTGAACTTTACCGGGAGGCAATGCGTGAAGCGACAAAGGCGGATATTCCTGTAATGGCTCATTGTGAAGACCGGAACATGGTGGGAAAAGGCGCCATGAATGCCGGGGCGAAGGCAGAGGAGCTGGGAATACAGGGGATTACCAATGCGGTGGAAGATGTGATTGTGGCAAGAGATATTTTGCTGGCGAAGGAGACTGGTGCAAGGCTTCATTTGTGCCACTGCTCCACGGAGGACAGTGTGAAGATGATTCGTGCCGCCAAAGAAGATGGTGTAAAGGTATCCGGTGAGGTATGCCCACACCATTTTGCCATGACCGAGGATGAGATTCCCGGTGACGATGCCAATTATAAAATGAACCCACCATTGCGAAGCTCTACTGATGTAGAAGAGTTGTGCCTCGGACTTGCGGATGGGACGATGGAGGCAATTTCCACCGACCATGCACCTCATGGTGAAGAGGAAAAGAAAAAGTCTATTGCGGAAGCACCGTTTGGAATTGTTGGTTCTGAGACAGCCTATGCTCTGACAGTGACACATCTGGTGAAAAAAGGGTATCTTACGCCAATGCAGCTTGTGGAGCGTATGAGTACCAATCCCTGCCGGATTCTAGGTGTGCCGGGAGGAAATCTGGCGGAGGGTATGCCGGCTGACATTACCATTGCCGATATGGATTCGGAATATCAAATCGATAAGAATACATTTCTTTCCAAAGGGAAAAACACGCCTTTTGATGGAGCCCTTGTCAATGGACGTGTATATTATACAATTGTAGGCGGAAATATTGTTTATCAGTACAAATAAATGGAGGTTACTATGATTGATAAGTTAGTGGCAAATATCAAAAAGACCAATGCTCCTGTTGTGGTAGGACTGGACCCGATGCTTAGTTATATTCCGGCATCGATTTTGAACCGGGCAATTGAGGAGTATGGCGAGACACTGGAGGCTGCCGGTGAGGCAATCTGGGTGTATAACAAGGGAATTGTTGATGCAACCTATGATTTGATCCCTGCCGTAAAACCGCAGATTGCCATGTATGAGCAGTTTGGAATTCCGGGACTTAAGGCATTTGAAAAGACGGTTGATTACTGTCAGGAGAAGGGGCTTGTGGTAATTGGCGATGTGAAGAGGGGGGATATAGGTTCCACCTCTACAGCCTATGCAGTTGGTCATCTGGGAAGTGTACAGATTGGTAGCAAAAAATGCAGTGGCTTCCATGAAGACATGATTACCGTAAATCCTTATCTGGGAACAGATGGGATAAAACCTTTCGTGGATGTCTGCAAAGAGGAAAAGAAGGGAATCTTTGTTTTGGTTAAGACTTCCAATCCATCTTCCGGCGAATTTCAGGATCAGAAAGTGCAGGGAAGACCTCTGTATGAAATGGTTGGCGAATACGTGGACCAGTGGGGAAGCGATTGTGTGGGAGAATGTGGCTACAGTGCAGTAGGTGCTGTGGTTGGAGCTACCTATCCGGAGATGGGCAAGGTTCTTCGCGGCATTATGCCAAAGAGTTATATTCTTGTTCCGGGATATGGTGCTCAGGGTGGAACGGCGGATTCTCTGAGACCGTACTTCAACGAAGATGGTCTGGGAGCGATTGTAAATTCCTCCCGTGGTATTATCTGTGCTTACAAACAGGACCAGTATGCTTCCTATGGCGAGGCAAATTACGCAGATGCTTCCCGTCAGGCAGTACTGGATATGATTGAAGATATTAACAGAATCTTTTGATGCATGAGTATGTGAAAGGAAGAAGAAAATGGCAAAGCAACAGTGTATGGCAAAGGTAACGGCAGTTACCTCTCTGGCAGAGGGGATTTATTCCATGTGGCTTCTGGCACCGGAGATTGCTGCTCAGGCAGTACCGGGACAATTTATTTCCCTGTACTGTAAAAATAAGGATACATTGCTTCCCAGACCCATTAGTCTCTGCGAGGTAAACCGGACAGAGGGAACACTGCGAATCGTGTTTCGGGTTGTAGGAGCCGGGACAGAGGAATTTTCCAAAATGAATCCGGGGGAGGACATCCGGATACTGGGACCTCTTGGGAATGGGTTTCCTGTTTCGGAGTGCCCGGAGGGGAAGAAGGCTGTTCTGATTGGAGGTGGCATTGGAATTCCACCACTTCTACAATTGTCGAAAGAACTAAAAGGTGAGGTTACTGTTGTTTTGGGGTATCGAAATTCCGACACTTTTTTGCGAAAGGAATTGGAAGAGGCAGCAGATCATGTAGTGATTGCAACCGAGGATGGCAGTATTGGAACCAAGGGAAATGTGATTGATGCCATTGGTGCAGAAGGTGTGGAAGGGGATGTGATTTATTCCTGTGGACCGACACCGATGCTCCGGGGCGTAAAAGCCTGGGGACTGGAACATCAGATTCCGGCATGGCTCTCTCTGGAGGAGAAAATGGCTTGCGGCATTGGTGCCTGTCTTGCCTGTGTTTGTAATTCTACAGAGGTAGATAGCCATTCTAATGTGCATAATAAGAGAATTTGTAAAGATGGTCCGGTCTTTTTATCAACGGACATCGAGTTGTAAGGAGGAGACAGATGAGTCAGCTTCTGGAAGTGAATTTTGCTGGGATTACGTTTCCAAATCCCGTAACAACAGCTTCAGGGACTTTTGGTTCCGGGATGGAATATAGCGAATTTGTGGATTTGAATAAACTGGGAGCGGTGACCACCAAGGGTGTGGCCAACGTGCCGTGGCCCGGCAATGCGACACCGCGTATTGTGGAGACCCACGGAGGTATGTTAAATGCCATTGGTCTGCAGAATCCGGGGATTGATACGTTGATTGAGAGAGATCTCCCATTTCTTCACGAGAAGGGTGCCCGGGTGATTGTAAATGTCTGCGGTCGCTCCAAAGAGGATTATGTGGAAGTGGTGGAGCGTCTTGCCGGGGAAAATGTGGATATGCTGGAAATCAATATTTCTTGTCCAAATGTGAAAGCCGGAGGAATTGCATTTGGTCAGAAACCGGAGATGGCAGAGGAGATTACCAAAGCGGTGAAAGCGGCGGCAAAGCAGCCCGTTATTATGAAACTCAGCCCCAATGTGACAGATATTACGGAGATGGCCAAAGCGGTTGAAGCCGGTGGCGCCGACGGGGTATCTCTGATTAATACGCTGACGGGGATGAAGATCGATGTCAATCGCAAAACCTTTGCCCTGGCCAACCAGACCGGAGGAATGTCCGGACCATGTGTAAAGCCTGTGGCGGTACGCATGGTGTATCAGGTGGCTCAGGCAGTGAAAATACCGATTCTCGGCATGGGAGGAATCCAGAATACGGAAGATGCTCTGGAATTTCTGATGGCAGGTGCGACCATGGTGGCAGTTGGCACGGCAAATTTCTTCAATCCCCATGCAACGTCCCAGATTATTGATGGCTTACAGGAATATGCGGAAAAAGAAGGCTTGACGAATATCCGGGAAATTATCGGCTGCGTTCAATGATAAGGAAATACTTTAACAAATAAAAGCGAGGAGCAGTGTGAAACTTATACTGTCCAGAATGGAGGTTACTATGAAGGCATACGTGGAAATGAGCAGAGAAGAACTCCTATCGTTAAAGGCGAGTTTGGAGGAAGAATTCAAGACGGAAGAAGCAAAAGGTCTTTCCCTGAATATGGCGCGTGGAAAGCCGGGGGCTTCCCAGCTGGCATTATCAATGCCAATGTTAGATGTGATTAACAGCGGGTCGGATATGAAGACATTACTCGGCAATGATACGAGAAATTATGGAGACTGGGATGGCATCGGTGAATGCAGACAAATGCTGGCCGATATGATGGAAGTAAAAAAGGATAATGTCATTGTATGTGGAAACTCCAGTCTGAACATTATGTACGATACTGTAGCTCGTTCCATGATTCGCGGAGTCAATGGCTCCACGCCATGGTGTAAGCTGGATAAGGTGAAATTCTTATGTCCGGTTCCCGGCTATGACAGACATTTCAAAATTACAGAATTGTTTGGCATCGAGATGATTAATATTCCGCTGGGTGAAGACGGTCCCGATATGGATTTGGTAGAAGAGTATGTCAACAATGATTCTGCTGTAAAGGGAATCTGGTGTGTGCCGAAGTACTCCAATCCAACAGGTATTACCTATTCCGATGAGGTGGTAAAACGGTTTGCTAATTTGCATCCGAAAGCAGAAGATTTCCGGATTTTCTGGGATAATGCTTACTGTATTCATCATATTTACGATGAGATACAGGATGAAATACCAAACATTCTGGAAGAATGCGAAAAAGCAGGAAATCCCGATATGGTCTACATTTTTGCTTCTACTTCCAAGGTAAGCTTCCCTGGGTCCGGGGTTTCGGCAATCGCAACATCGGCTGCCAATATTGAGTATATCAAACAGCATATGACCGTACAGATTATCGGACATGATAAGATTAACCAGCTGCGCCACGTGAGATTTTTCAAGGATATCGATGGCCTGAAAGCACATATGAAAAAGCACGCGGACATTCTTCGACCGAAATTTGAAGCCGTGCTGGATATGTTGGATTCGGAACTGAATGGATTGGGCATTGGAGACTGGATTAAGCCCAGAGGAGGATACTTCATTTCCTTTAACGCCATGCCGGGATGTGCCAAGGCCATCGTTGAAAAATGTAAAAAACTGGGCGTGGTGCTGACAGGTGCCGGAGCGACCTATCCCTACGGAAAAGATCCGGAGGATTCCAACATCCGTATTGCTCCTTCTTTCCCGACGCCAGAGGAAATGCGGGAAGCAACGAAGATTTTTACACTTTGTGTGAAACTGGCTACAGTAGAAAAATTGCTGGGTGAATAAGATAACGAATGTTCAGAGAATTGTGGAGGATACAAAATATGGAACAGTACAAAGAAGAGTTTATTGAATTTATGGTAGAGGCCAATGTGTTGAAATTTGGCGAGTTTACGTTGAAAAGCGGACGCAAATCTCCCTTTTTTATGAATGCAGGAGCTTATGTTACCG
>JALENH010000321.1 GCA_022767895.1 Eubacterium sp. | reverse complement strand
AGGGAATAACCGTCTTTTTTCATCTGTATGATTTGTTCCAATAGTTGCATTTCCTTGGTGGAGTAGACACGATGTCCCATTTCGTTTCGTGGAATGGAAAGATGCAGTTCATCTTCCCAGAAACGAAGGACATGAGGACCTACATGAAGCTTTTTGGCAGCTTGTGATATCGTATTCTGTATTTGTTCCATAAGGGCAAACCTCCTAAAATGTATTTGCTTCATTATAACATGAGAAAAATGTCGAATATCGGGATATGCTAAAAAGTAGAAAAAAGAGTATTACAAAAAACGACAAAATAAATAGAAAACAGACATCAGCCGAAATGGGATGTCTGTTCTATATAGGTTATTCTTCTCGGATTTCCAAATTGGCAAATTTGGTATACTGAGCCAACCACTTCAGTTTAACGGTACAGGTAGGACCGTTTCGCTGTTTGCCGATGATGACCTCGGTAACTCCCTTCTGGGTAGAGGCATCTTTGTTGTAGTATTCGTCGCGGTACAAAAACATGACAACGTCTGCATCCTGTTCAATGGCACCGGATTCGCGGAGATCTGACAAGATTGGACGCTTGTCCTCTCGTTCTTCTACCTTGCGGCTCAGCTGTGAGAGTGCTATGACCGGACAGTCCAGTTCACGAGCTAACGATTTCAGGGAACGGGAAATGTCGGAAATTTCCTGCTGGCGGGATATGTTTTTGTTCCCGCTGTTTCCTGACATCAACTGGAGATAATCGATGATGATAAGTCCCAGGCCGTTTTCCATTTTCAATTTCCTGCATTTGCTGCGGAGGTCGTTGATGGAAATGCTTCCGGTGTCATCTATATACAGAGATGATTCACCAAGGATAATAGAACTTTCTGTAACTTTAGCCCATTCGTCATCCTCCAGTGTACCGGTACGGATGTGCTGGGAATCTACCTTGGAGTTCATGGCCACAAGTCGCTTGGCAAGCTGTACCTTGCTCATCTCCAGACTGAAAATGGCGGTTGGAACATGGTTGATCATGGCAACATATTCGGCAATGTTCAGGGCAAAGGCTGTTTTTCCCATGGAAGGCCGCGCGGCAATCAATATTAAGTCAGAAGGCTGTAGACCGGCAGTGCGGTAATCCAAATCCCGAAAACCGGTGGAAATTCCGGTGACGGTTCCTGAATTTTGTGCAGCACTCTGAATACTTTCCAGAGTTTCCAGTGCAATTTCCTTGATTGGTGTAAAATTCTCAGAAGAAGCGCGCCCTTGAACCAATTCAAATATATTACGTTCGGTATCCTCCATCAGTTCAGCAATATTGCTGGAATCCTGATAGCAGCGGTTGGCGATGTCTTCGGTGGTGCGGATTAGTGCCCGTAACTGAGATTTCTGCTCTACAATATCTGCATAGTAACGCACGTTGGCGGAAGTAGGTACAGCA
>JALENH010000166.1 GCA_022767895.1 Eubacterium sp. | reverse complement strand
CGCACGGCTCATGCCTAACGTGCAAAAAGGCTCTTGTCCCTTCCTCCTGTGAGGAATGGGACAAGAGCCTTGAAAGTTCTCCTGCGGTACCACCCAAATTGATTACGTAGTAATCCACTCAATCATGCACCATCATGCACTCCTGTAGATAACGGTTCAGGTCTCCGTCAGCGTCTACTCTCAGATTTGATTTCAAGCTGCCCTCCCGAGTCCATTCACTGTCCATTCGTCGTTGCCTCGCACCAGCCGACAACTCTCTGCAGACTACCTGAACACCTACTACTCTCGGTCAATGGTTTTTCTTTATTACACCAATATACTCTTCTAAATTGAAAATGTCAACAAAAATTTCTAATTGTAATCTTCCTCTCCATCATCGGTCAATCCTTATCCAACAGAAAATCAGCAATATGCATCGTACGGATTCCCTGATAGTTTCCTTCTGCAAAGTCATCGGTACGAAGAACATATTTAGGATAGTTATCCGGTAATGCCAGGAGCCGGTCATATTCTCTCTTTTGAGTCTCCTCTGATCGTATTTCCTGTGCAACCTGAATATATATTTTTTCATTTTGCTTCACTGCCACAAAATCAATTTCATAATCTTCAAATTTTCCAACATAAACACAGTATCCTCTGCGAAGCAATTCCAAATAAACAATATTTTCCAACATAGCCGCCACAGAATCCGGATCATAGCCCATTATACTGTAGCACAATGAAGTATCCGCCAGATAAAACTTCTCCTGGGTTTTCAATATCTCTTTCCCCTGCACATCATACCGGGAACAACGATGCAAGATATAAGCACTTTCCAATTTTTCCAGATAACTATACACCGTTTCATTATCAATCGAACGATTTTCTGATTTCAGATATCGCGAAATCGACTGTGCCGAAAAAGTTCTGCCAACATTATTTAAAACAAAACGGACAATTCGTTCCAACTGATCCACTTTTCGTATCTGGTTTCTACGTACAATGTCCGAATAAATCGTAGAATTATATATATCCCGAACAATCGTATAAGCATCATCCTCTTCATATTCCTGCAGATGTATGGCAGGAAATCCGCCAAGCTTTACATAATTAACAAGTTCTTTATGAATTTCTGTAACATCACGATAATTTTGTACAAACTTCAAATATTCTGCAAAAGAGAGCGTATAAATGCGGAATGATACATAACGCCCTGTCAAATAAGTAGAAATCTCCGATGACATCATGCGAGAATTGGATCCTGTCACATAAATATCCACCTCGAAATCAGATGCCAGTGAATTAACCACTTTTTCCCAACCATCAATCTCCTGAATCTCATCAAGAAAAAGATACGTCCTCCCATGTGGATTTAATCGTTTCCTAATTGTATCAAACATTTCCTTGGCACTCATACCGTCATATTCCAAAGAATCCAAACGAAAACTAAGAATATCTTCCTTTGGTATACCACTTTTTTGTATCTCTCTCATGAGCATTTTCATTATAGTTGATTTTCCACTTCTTCGTACTCCCGTTAAAATCTTTATAAACGGAGCATCTTTATATGCTAAAATCTTTTCTACATAATCGGGTCTTTCTATCATATTCTCATCTCCTAACCTTTATAGGATAGATTATAACCCATTTTTCAGGCAACAGCAAGAAAGTTTTGCGATTATATCCGCAAAACTTTCTTCAGTCCATTTATAAATCAGATATTCTGCTGCAAACAAGTTTTAATATCATCCTCTGCATTACTGATCATTCTCAAATTGAAGGTATCCACCAGATACTGTAGCACATTCGGACTTAGAAACGCCGGCAGCGTAGGTCCCAGATAGATATTCTTGATTCCAAGACTTAGCAATGCCAAAAGATCCGCAACTGCTTTTTGCTCATACCAAGACACAATCAGGGAGAGGGGAAGTCCATTGACATCTGTATTGAAGGCATCTGCCAATGCAGTGGCAATACGAATTGCAGAATAAACATCATTACATTGTCCTACATCCAACAACCTGGGCAATCCGGCCACTTCACCGAACTCCAGCTTATTGAAACGATACTTTCCACATGCCAATGTCAGAATGATACAATCCTTTGGAACCATCTTGGCAAACTCCGTGTAATAGTTGCGCCCCGGTCTTGCTCCGTCACAGCCGCCAATCAGAAAGAAATGTCTTAACTGTCCGCTCTTAACTGCTTCCACAATTTTCTCCGCATAACTTAATGTCGCATGGTGACCAAATCCAACAAGAATTTCATGTGATTGCTGATCTTCAGGATATCCACCTAACTCAATGGCATGTTGGATTATTTCGCTAAAATCCTTTTCTCCCTTTTCATTTTTTTCGATATGCTTTACCCCTTCCCAGCCAACAACATTCGTACTGTAAATACGGTCCTTGTAACTGTCTCTTGGACGCATCAGACAGTTGGTGGTCATGAGAATACAGCCCGGAAGATCATCAAACTGCTTTTGCTGATCCTGCCATGCCCCTCCAAAATTTCCAACCAGATGAGGGTACTTTTTCAGTCCCTCATAACCGTGACAAGGAAGCATCTCTCCATGGGTATAAATATTTACCCCTTTTCCCTTGGACTGTTCCAACAGCATTTCCAAATCTTTGAGATCATGACCGGACACAATGATGAAAGGCCCCTTTTTCATGTTCACGTCGACTTTATGAGGTGATGGATTGCCATAGATAGCCGTATTGGCTTCGTCCAGCTTTTTCATCACTTCAATAGCCATCTCTCCTGTGCGCATTGTCATGCGAATTAGTTCTTCCACCGTCAACTTATCATCTGTTGTGGCCTCTAAAGCCAGAATATAAAAATCGTCGACCTGGTCACTGTAATATCCCAGTTCTCTTGCCTGATGTCCATAAGCACTGATACCCTTCAATCCATATAAAATAGTCTGACGAAGAGACCGTATATCCGGATCTAACGCTTTGTCATACATAATCCCTGCCAAAGGAGCATCCTTCAGCATTTCCGACTTGGTCTCCGGCAAGTTGTATGAAGCATGTTCCGTGGGATTTTCAATCTCACCAACGCTACTTCTTAGTTTCTCCTTGATTTCCTGAGATTCTCTCAACAAGGCAACATGTATATCTGCGTCAAAATTGACATTCGTAAGTGTGGTAAAAAGAACATTTTCGATAAAACTCACCACCGCTTTATCCATATGCTGTCCCGCTTCCACTAAAATCTTCCCATAACAGCTGATTCCTTTCAACTGAAAAATCAGCAGATCCTGTAGATTTGCTATCTCTGGTGTCTTACCACAAACTCCCAGCTTTGTGCATCCTTTCCCATTTGCTGTCTGTTCACATTGATAGCAAAACATCTCATATCCCAAATCCATATTGTTGCTCATAGAAATCCTTCCTTCTCATGTTTTTTTCTATTATGAACATAAGAAGAAAAAATATACGCCACTCTATATCGTCGACACCCAATACAGCATATCATCTTTCGGAATCTTACGAGTCTTTCCTGTCCCCATATCATATCCAATCAGCCCTCTTAGTCCCCTCCCACTTTCGCTATTAATTTTAGGGGAACATCGCAGTAATTTTCCCAGTTTTCATATTCACATAATACCAGTTTATTGTTGCTGTATGCGTTTTCATATCTTCGTAGTAATGAAATAAATACTTTTTCCCATGTTTGGAATCATAAGCCAGTATATATTTCTTTTTATATATTTTCTTTTTCTTTAAATATTTTACTACTTTCTTTGTCGCCTGTTTTTTGGTCAATGTCTTTGTTTTTGCAATGGATGATATCTGTGTTTGCGGTATCAAATCCGGCGTTGATACAGAAATTGTTGCTATCATCACAGCAACCAACATAACTCTTACTATTCTATTGCATTTTTCCATAAACATTCTCCTTCATTTTTGTTAAAAAAACAAATTATCGTTACACTTCCATAATAACTAAAACACCTTTCCTTGTCAAACTCATCACTTCTCAAGCAGCCGCCGGTAGGTGCAGTCCATACCGATGGCTCCCAGCGGTGCCGTAATCAGAATGGATAATACAGCCACGGTCAGCACCAGTGACCCACAAGGCAATCCCATGGCAAGCGGAATCCCACCGATGGCAGCCTGCACTGTAGCTTTCGGGAGATAGGCAATCATACAGAACAGTCTCTCTTTACCGGTTAAACGAGTCCCACATACCGAGACCGCCACTCCTCCCATACGAAAAACAAGGGCACCAAGTACAATCAAAACCGCAGCAACCCCCGCAGATACCGCGTAATTCAAATCCACACAGGCTCCCACAAGAACGAATAGGAACACTTCAGCCGCCACCCAGAGCTTATTATATTTCCCCGACAAGCGCTCTGCCAGAACCGGGTATTTCAATTTGATGATAATCCCCATGCTCATCACTGCCAGCAGTCCGGATATCGGAACGATTCCCTCACAACGATTTTGCAGTTCC
>JALENH010000116.1 GCA_022767895.1 Eubacterium sp. | reverse complement strand
TTTAGACATATTTATTTTACTAAGCAGCTTACATTCACTAAGAATTCCTTTTGTTACTTTTTTTGTATTCTTAGAAAAAGAAAAAGTTTTAATCTTGTTACAACCGCAAAATGCATATTCTCCTATTGTTTTCAGTTTACTAGGAAACATAGGCAACTCCATTTTCTCGCATCCTGAGAATGCATATGAACTAATGTTCTTAAGATTCTCTGGAAAATTTATACTTTTAAGCTGCATATTTTCATTAAACGCATCTCCACTTATTTTTATTAATGTTTCTGGTAAGTGAACATCCCTGACCGAAACAAAATCAGAAAATGCACCCTCACCTATCACAGTTATTCCTTCTTCTATCACTATCCGCTCTGTTTCCTTATTCCATACATACCATTCAGGTTCTGGAGCATGTCCGTCTAGTATAAAATCAGAAATCACCCCTTTACCCGAAAATGTTAGAGTCTTTGTATCCTTATCATAGTTCCATGTAATGTATTTCCCATCTTTTCCTGTTACCTTTTTTGTTTTTGCATCCGCACTAATCGACGTAACACATATGCAAATACATAGGATAAGCGCAACTATTTTTCTAACTTTTATTTCCACGCATTTACAACTCCCTTCACATTCTTGTTTGCCATATTATCTACAATTTTCTTTAATTTTTTGTTTTTTCCTGGTTTCAGATATTTATTTAAATTAAGTATTCCATATGAATTTATCAAATAATTCTTCTTACTTGCACTTTTCTTTATCTTCTTTACTTTTGCAACTGTTTGATAATACTTTACTCCCTCAAAGGCTTTTTTTGTTGCCTTTTTATGTCCATTATTGTTGTAAATCTGATTCAGTATTGCACTGCATACTTTTTTTGCTCCTTTATAATATCTGCTATTTATACATTTTGTACTGTCTGCCATGTTTTTTTTCGGATTAAAATGTCCCTTATTATCTTTTGGTCCATGTTTCAATGTATTCCACATTTTCGCCAATGATTTTACAGACTTTTTCTTTAATTTTTTTCTATCCTGTCCCTTTACCCCTGCTGCACTATGAGAAAATATATCAGCAGCTGTATGTAACGCCATTCCATATACAAAAGCAGAAATGTTTTCTTTTCCACTTAGCTTATTCTTTTTTATTGCTGTAAATGCCGCTTTTTCATAAATTGTTCTTTTACTACTTTTCTTTTTCTTTATATAATTTGGATTACTATATAGTTTCGATGCCACCTTTGTTAGCTGTATATAAGCATTGATATAATCTTTTTTGAAATAACCATGAAACTGTGGATGGTCAACCATTCCTTTGAGTCCAGATTCTTTTTTATCTGGCCATACCGCTCCTCTTTTTATTACTCTTGAATTCTTACCAAATACAGTCTCTTTGTGTTGCTCCTTGTTCCAAAAACCTTTAACAACACTATCATCCGTAAGTATCAATGCACTGTCATTATCCTCTACTACATCAAAATTCGCTGAACCATTAAATGATTTTGCATACTCATCATATTTCTCAAGTGCAAAAGAACAATCGATTAGTCCATAACCAAATTCTTTTTTACTTCCCAATGTATTTGCAGTAACTTTTATTAACTCTCGAATAAACTCCGCTGATTTCGTACTATCTTGTTGCCATAATAACGCTGCTAATGACGAAACATGTGGCGTCGCCATGCTTGTTCCCGATTCATTTGATAAAATGTCAAATGGTCCATATGTTGTGACATCTTCACCAGGTGCTACAACCTCTATTTCGTCTCCTATAGGAGAGTCTTTCATGTGCGTTCCGTCGCATTTAACCGCACCAACTGCCATTACTTCTGGATACTTTGCCGGATAACAGACATTACTTCCATTACCAGCTGCCGCTATAATCAGTATACCTTTATTTTTAGCAATTTTAATGGCATTATGTAATTTTGTAGAATCTTTTTCTAATCCACAACTGATGTTTATGATTTTCACATCTTTCTCTATCGCCCATTCTATTCCTTCAACCATTTTATCTACTGTGGTTTCGTTATTATCATCAAGTATTTCTGCTGAATACAGTTGTATATATGGGTTTATTCCACTAACTTTTTCCGCACTCATTTTCTTCAAATACTTGTTGTCAAAATCATATCCCTCTTCATTTTTAGTCGGATCCGAAGCTAGGATTCCCGCTACCGCTGTTCCATGTCCTGACACATCCTCAAATATAGGATTCCTGTCCTCATACTCATCTGTCAAATCTATACTTTCTTCAACCTCAACATTCGAAGAATAATCTATTCCAGAATCTAGCATACAAACTTTTACAGTATTTTTATTCTTTTCTGCGGCTTTTTTAACATTTACATCATCCGCTCTTATCATACATACATTCCAGTTCTTATCAAAATCCATGTAATAGTCATCTTTTCTATATTGGGTAAGCACAACATCATACGGACTTTTAAACTCTGAATCTTCTTCAAAACTTACTTGCATTCCAAATGTTTCTGTTTCTCCAGGACGAATTATAGAATTATATTCACAATTTTTAAAAGTATAGCTGTTGCCTTCTTTATTACTAATTTTAGCTCTCCAAATATTGGCAATTTTATAATCAAACTTACATTCCAATGCCCAATCTTCAATATTTTTTTCTGATGCGTTAAAAAGTGATACATTCATAATGCATCCGTCTTTCCAAGAATTCACAACCTCAAATTTAGGAACACAATCTTTCTTATTTACAATTAGGTGGTCTCCTACTAATCTATATTTTTCAGGAATATCTGGTTTTTCCCCATTAAAACTTGCTTGAAAGCCAAATGTCACAGTTTCTCCTGGCTTAATATTTTGATTATGACCTGCATTTTTTATATTATAATATTTTGCACTTCGATAATCCACAACACCATTCCAAATATTTGTATATTGGTCAGCAGACTGATAGGATAATTCCCAATTCTCTATTGTCTCTGAACCTGTATTCTTAATGTATATATTTCCAATATATCCCTTATTCCAAATGGAACTAGTCTCAAATCTTACTTGAAATCCCTCTCCATTAAACACTATGTTTTGATTTATATCTGATATTGCCTTCACATTTGGAACTTCAACAATACCAAAACATAAACAAAAAATAATACACCATGCCACAATTTTCTTCATTCTCTTTCTTTCCCTCCGTTTTTTCCAACAAAAAAGTTGCAGCATTTCTGTTGCAGCTGATCCGTCTTACTAACTAAGATATCTTGCTTTGCGTCCTTATGTCACCATAAGTTTGCTATAACTATTATATTATATTTTATTTATCCTGTTTTGTCAATTTTAATATATTTTTTTCTTATCAAAAAAAGCAACCTATACTATTATGCCTATGCATTCCAACATTTACTCGCATTATGCCAAATAAAAATTGCCACCAATTCATATCAAGTTCAAGTATCTTTATCCTTCTGAAAAATTAATACCAGCATTCACTGTAAACCAATAATCATTCTAATTAATAATTCTTTATACCATATTCTTCCCATTTCTTGTTTGGACATTTTGTCCAAACGTACCATTTTCGTCCAATTTCCAGCCCTTTTCTCCCATTTTTGATGCACATCTGATGACCATAAAATATACATTTTCTCTTCTTATTCAAGCCCCGCAAGATACGCATGATGTGTCCACACCCATGCACATCAACCAAAAAACTCTCCTGTTGATGCTCTTGCAAGGGACATCCCTTGAACCCTAACCAATATTTTTTGTACCTGTCATCATAACAAACTCGTGTCACGAGCTTGTTGTTATAATCACCAATGAACTACCAACGAAAATCTTTTGGCATTCCCACCTTCTCCAAATATTCTTGTCTTGCTGCTTCTCTTTCCGTCGCACTCTTTGCCGTTTTATATTTCGTATATAGTTCCCTCTTTACCAGAACATCCAGTTTTTTCTGCAATTCCAATCGTATCCTATCCTCATCCTCTCGGACATTTACTAAAAAGTATTTTACCAAATCCATAAACAAAGTCTCTTTAATCGTTACACTTTTTTGTTTCTCCATATCTCTTTGCTCCTTCACTATATCAGAACACAAAACACAACAACGCAACAATGTGGGTGCCAGTCATTTACGGTGTTGAAATACATAACCAAGACCGTATTTTCCTATGACTTGTCTTGTTGCGTTGTTGCCTTTGTATTTAAAAATATTTGCTATCCAGAATCCAATACCACGCGTTATTTATCTTCTTAGATTGAATTCCAAGTTCTTTCTTTACTAACTCCATAGTTCTCCAGGAGATCCCCTTTTCCTGTGCCTTTTCCCGAATATCTGATGCCGACACCTCTCTATTGATATTACTGAAACTAAGAAGCATTTCTTTGGCTTCCTCCTGCTTGGATGATTTTGGAACAAACCCGCCCACCAGTTCATCTTCCGTGATATCATAGTTACCTTGCCAACAAAAAACACCATCCGACAGCACAAACGATTTGCCATGTCCTCGCTCTGCCAGATTGTTTTTAATCTGCACCATTGCTCTGCGGTTCTCCTGTCCTTTTACTCTCCCTACCAGTAGCACACTTCGCGCCACAGCAAAAAAATCAATGGAACCCATCCCACGATAAGCAACTTTTCCACCGGAGTTCTTATTCATGTGTCCAATGAGTACAATAGCACATCCCGTTCGCTCCGCCACTTGTCCAAGATGTTTTGTCATGTCCCTCGCTTCATTTGCCCGGTTCATATCCATCTTACCGCCGAGATATGCTTGTATTGGATCGAGAATCAATAGTTTCGCTTTCTTCTCCACAATGGCCTTTTCAATACGTTCATCCAACATACTTAATGAAGCATCCGTTTCATCGATAACGAATATATTACTGCAATCCGCTTCTGCTTTTTCAAGTCTTGGTTTCACTGTATCGGCCAGACCATCCTCGGCAGTCTGATAAATAATATGAAGTGGGTCTGCAGGCTTCATATCATTATCCAATCCCTCTCCTTTTGAGAGTGCTGCAGCAATGTTCAATACAAGCGTTGTTTTACCATCTCCCGGGTCTCCTTGGATGATAGTAAGTTTTCCATAAGGAATAAAAGGATACCATAGCCATGAAATCTCCTTAGATTCCACCTCTGACATCTCGATTATTTTTAATTCTATTTCTTGATTCATATTGTCTCACTTCCTCAAATAATGTTTGCTGAATGAGATAATACTTGGTATAATCAACTTGTCCGGGTTGATACTTGAGTATTATCTCATTTATCAGCTTTGCTCCTGCTAATCATTGGTATTGGTAGGAGCTTTTTTATACTCCATATCCAACAAATCTGCCACCTTTTTCTGCGCATTAGGATATAAATGTCCATAAGTATTTAGTGTCACTTTAATATCTCTATGCCCCAGTCTTTCCTTGATTTCCAACGGCTGAACACCTCGATTGATAAGAAATGCCACATGGCTGTGTCGCAGACTATGTACTCGGATCATTTTCAATCCAAGTCTCTTTATCGCATTTTTCATCTTGTGCTGAACTGCCTCCGCTGTCATTTTAAATATTCGCTCGCCATCTTCCAATTCATAACAATGCGATAAATATTCTTTCAACTCGTCTGCCAAAAACTGTGGTATCACAATATCACGAATGGAATTCTCCGTTTTGGGTTCCGTAATATGGTCAACCTTGTACCTGCGATAAAATGTCTTACGAATGTGAATTACATTATTCGCCAAATCAATCATATCCTTACTTAGCGCTAGCAATTCACCTTCTCGCATTCCGGTATAATATAATGTTTCAAACAAAGGAAAATACACTGGATCGTCTTTCATCGCTCTGATAAAACGCTGATATTCCTCAAATGTCCAAAAGTCAATACGATTCGCATCTGATTTTCCCATTTTCTTAACTTTCCGATAGGGACTTGTTGGCATTTCGTATATATTGCAGGCATGATTCAACATTCCTGAAAGCTGATTTGCAATACTCCGCAGATATGTCGGCTCATAATCCTTTTCATACATTTCATTCTGCCAATTTTGAATATCCTGCGCCGTTATCTCATCCAACGGCAACTCTCCAAAGTAAGGCAAAATATGTGTTTCTATCATCTGACGCTTTGTTAAAATCGTCCGATATTTTAACTCGTTCTTCTTATCTGTCAGATATATCTCGTAAAATTCACTCAACTTCATATGACATTTCGAAATCTTTGATGTTATTTTACTTTCATATTCTTTTGCCTCTTTCTTTGTAAGAAATCCTCGTTTCTTATGTTGCTTTGTTGTACCATCCCGGTTTTTAATGCGACATTGCACCGTCCATGTCTTATCATCTTTGTAAATTGCCATTTTGTCCTCTCCTTTCTACGAATGGAAACCATAAAACTTTGTTTCCCAGTATGCCTTTGGTACTTTTCCCTGCACAACGAAGTACCCCTGCGCTTTCAACTCTTCATTTAAGATACGAATTGTTTTGTAAGCCTGTCCTTTGGAAACCGACAAAGCCTTTGCCACATCATCCGCATCCATCATATAGTTTTCTAATTCACTCATGATTCGCTCTCCTTTCTGTATTCACTGAATACTTTTATTTTATATGAATATTATCATGAATGTTTCACATTGTCAACATTTGTTTTCATTGCATAATTTTATTTTATATGATACAATGAGGTTTGTAATAATGTCACAGTGTTCTTTTAAGGAGGATGAAACCGAATGGGTTATGGATTAAATTTAAAAGATGCAATTGAAAATAAAGGATGGACGGTAGCTGAATGTGCCAGACGTGCTGGCATCAGCCGCCAATCTCTCTACACCATTATTCGAAGAGATACTTCCGTACGTTACGACCATGCGATTCGCCTTGCTAGTGTATTAGGAATTGATGTTAATACCATTTGCAAAGAAAATCCTTATGATAGTGGCATTGTGGAACCCGGATTGTTGGATACATACAGTGGTGTTTTAGACACTGCTAATAAAAATAGTTATATTAAGAATCGTATGAAAATTGAATTGGAATTGTTTGAGTATAAAGACGCTCCTATCATCCACGAATTACTTACCAAGTTTTTTGTTTTGGATGATGAAGGACGTAGACAAGTGATTGATTC
>JALENH010000112.1 GCA_022767895.1 Eubacterium sp. | reverse complement strand
ACAAATACGCGATATACTTGCACCATAAAATGATTTTGCTTACAAGATTCTTTTTTTCATAAATTGTTTTGGTATTTTACCAAACTTTCTCCTCTTTTTAATGCAGAAAGGAAGATGGTTCCCCGCCATCTTCCTTTCTGTCATTATAGTAAAAAAACATTACACAAATTTGTAGACTGTTGCAGAGCGGAATGTATCACCAGCTTTCAACACGCACGGCGTAAACTCCGGTACATTAATGGAATTTGGAAAATACTGTGTTTCAAAACAGATACCTGTTCTCTTCGTGTAAATATGTCCTTCTTTTCCGTTTTCCTTCTCAATAAAGTTTCCGGAATAAAGCTGCATCCCCGGTAAATCGGTATACACTTCCATTGTGCGTCCGCTGGTTTCCTCCGTTACCTCTGCTACTTTTTCAAAAGAGCCCTCCGGTTTATCCAGTACAAAGTTATGGTCATAGCCACCTGCCAGTACAATCGGTGCATAATCTGAATCAATGTCGTCCGCAACTCTTCTCGGTTTCCTGAAATCCATCGGTGTTTCGGTTACATCCACGATGCTTCCATCCGGAATCAAGTCGTCACTGGTTCCCGTAAAGCCATTGGCCTTGATTGTCACAATATGATCGGTAATCTCCCCGCCCTTATGTCCTTTCAAATTGAAGTAACTGTGATTTGTCAGGTTGCACAAAGTATCCTCATCGGATTTTGTCACATAATCCAGCTTCAATTCATTTTCGTCGGTCAGAGTATAGGTCAGGGAAATTTCCAGATTACCGGGATACCCCTGCTCCATATCCGGACTCACACGGGTAAAAGTCACACTGTTGTCCGTGGTGGATGCCTGATACATGACCTGATGATACCCCGGTGTGCCGCCGTGAAGATTGTTCGCCCCATCGTTTTTTTCCAGCTCGTAGGTTTTTCCATTCAGTTCAAATTTTGCCTGTCCGATTCGGTTTCCGTGACGGCCGATAAATGCACCAAAAAAGCACCCATTCACTTCATAGCCCGCCACATCATCAAAACCGAGAACAATATCCTCCACAACGCCGTTTTTGTCCGGCACCATCAGAGACACAATGTTTGCACCATAATCAATAGCGCTGACACTCAGTCCATTTTTATTCGTAATGGTGTAGAGTGTTACTGCTGCCCCTTCTTTCGTAGTTCCAAATCTTCTGGTTGCCATACTCATTTTCTATATCCTCCTTTTTTCAGCCAAACACAAAAAGCAGATACCCGGCAGCCGCCAGCTGCACAAGCAAAATCATCGGCAATCCTATCGTAAAGGTGCGATGTCTGGTCTTATGCCGGAACGCATACATCCCGGCTATGGCACCCACACTTCCTCCCAGAATAGCAGTTCCAAAAAGTACCCTTTCCGGAATTCGCCATTTACCTTTTACTGCCTTTCTCTTATCTGCCGCCATGCTTATAAAGGCTGTTATATTGATTACACACAAATATCCTGCCAATAGTTTCACAGCCATCAAAGCCATTCTTTTCCATCCTCTTCGGAATCCGTAAGGGCAATTCCCAGCTCCTCCAACTGGGAGGGATCGACCTGTCCCGGTGCTTCTGTCATCAGACAGGAGGCATCTTTTACCTTCGGGAACGCAATCACTTCACGGATACTATCTTCTTTTGTCATCAGCATGACAAGACGGTCAAGGCCATAGGCAAGGCCGGCATGAGGCGGAACACCATATTTGAAAGCCTCCAGCAAAAAGCCAAACTGGTCATAGGCAGCCTCTTTGGTAAAGCCCAGTGCCTCAAACATTTTTTCCTGAATATCATTCTGGTGAATACGGATGGAACCGCCGCCAATCTCCGTACCATTCAGAACAATGTCATAGGCCTGTGCACGGACGCGGCCTGGGTCACTGTCCAGATACGGAATGTCTTCCTCCATCGGCATTGTGAAAGGATGGTGCATTGCCTGGTAGCGTCCCAGTTCCTCATTAAACTCAAGCAGTGGGAATTCCGTCACCCACAGGAAATTGTAGGTATTTTTATCCAAAAGCTCCATCTGACGTGCAAGTTCAAGACGAAGATTACCGAGAACATCCCATACCACCTTGTTTCTATCCGCCGCAAACAAAAGCAGGTCTCCCGGCTCCCCGGCCATGGCTTTTACCAGGTTTTGCAATTCCTCTTCGGTCATAAACTTGGCAAAGGAAGATTTGTACGAACCGTCCTCGTTGACACAAAGATAAGCAAGACCCTTGGCGCCAAAATCTTTGGCAAAATCAACCAGCTTGTCAATCTTCTTGCGAGGCATTGCTCCCTGTCCCTTGGCATTGATACCACGAACGGAGCCGCCATTTTCTATGGCACCGGTAAAGACACCAAATCCACAATCTTTTACTACAGCTGTAACATCCTGCAATTCCATGCCAAATCGGGTATCCGGTTTGTCGGAGCCATAGCGGTCCATCGCCTCCTGCCAGGTCATTCTCGGAATCGGCAGCGGCACCTCCACGTCAATCAGACGGAACATCTTCTGCAGCAATCTCTCATTGACATCGATGACATCATCCACATCCACAAAGGAAAGCTCCATATCAATCTGGGTAAATTCCGGCTGTCTGTCTGCTCTCAAATCCTCATCGCGGAAACATTTTGCAATCTGGAAATAGCGGTCATAACCGGAACACATAAGCAGCTGTTTGAAAAGCTGCGGGCTCTGAGGAAGTGCATAAAAACTCCCCGGATGAACACGGCTTGGCACAAGATAATCCCTTGCTCCCTCCGGCGTGCTCTTGTTGAGAATCGGCGTCTCAATCTCCAAAAAGCCCTCCTCTGCCAGAAACTGTCTGGTCAGTGTCGCTACTTTACTGCGGAGAATCAGATTTCTCTGCAAATCCGGACGACGTAAATCCAGGTAACGGTATTTCAAACGCAGTTCATCCTTGGTTTTGGAATTTTCCTCAATCGGAAATGGTGGTGTCTCAGATTCAGAAAGAATCCGTATATCCTTTGCCACTACCTCGATTTCGCCGGTCTTCAGATTTTCATTGACCGCTCCGGAACGTCTTGTCACTTCTCCGGTTACTGCGGCAACGAACTCACTGCGAAGCTTTGTTGCCTTTTCAAACCCTTCCGTTCCCACCTTGCTTTCCTCAAAAATCAACTGTATAATACCGGACCGGTCTCTTAAGTCTACGAATACAATACCGCCTTTATTACGGCTTTTCTGTACCCATCCCATGACCGTAACAGTCTGTCCGATCTGTTCTGTCGTCAATTCCGCGCAACGGCATGTGCGCTTTAATCCTGTCATTGATTCTGGCATAATAACCTCCTAGTCTGCATAAATCATTTCGATATCTTCATAACCTTCTGCCATCAACTGTTCCCTCTGGAACTTTCTATTTTTTTTCATGATATTAATATTTACAAGGATTCCTTTCTCACGGTCCGCCTTAGCCTTCTCAATCACATCTGCCATCACCTCAGCAGAAGCTTTTTTGTCGATGAGATATGCCTTCTTAACCGCTGTCGACGGAACCTGGTAATCCCGTTCCAAAAGAAGCATGACAATGCGCTCAAAACCGATGGAAAAACCACAGGCGCAGGTGTCATTCCCGGTAAATTTACCAATCATTTCGTCATACCGGCCACCACCGCCGACACTGCCACCGAACTCATCCATGGCAATCTCAAAAATCGGCCCGGTATAATAACTCATACCACGCACCAGCGTCGGGTCAAACACGATTTTGAAATCGGCTGTCTTTACACGCTCCACCGTGGAAATAATCGTCTCCAGATCTTCGGCAGCCCCTTCTTCCAGACAACCTCCCAGCGTATCCTTCATGTAGCGCACGCCGGCAATATCATTGGTCACCGTTTCAAACAATGACTTACATTTTTCCACAGCCTCTGCCGCATAGCCGGCTTCCAGAAGTTCCGCTTCCACACCGTCCATACCAATCTTGTCCATTTTGTCCAAAATAATGAATACTTCATCATACTGTTCTTCCGGGAATCCACAATAAGCAGCCATCCCCTTCAAAATCTTCCGGTTATTAATCCGGATGGTAAAATTTCTAAAATCAAGTTTTCCCAACAATGTGGTCGTAGCCAGAATCAGTTCAATCTCTGCCAGATTAGAGGGTTCACCGAGGATGTCAATATCACATTGCATAAACTGACGGAAGCGACCACGCTGGGGCCGGTCTGCCCGCCATACGTTTCCCATCTGCAATGCCTTAAACGGCACCGGCAGTTCATTGGCATTATTGGCATAATAACGGGACAACGGCACAGTCAAATCATAGCGAAGTCCGCCGTCTACCAAATCTGCCTCTGTCTCTGCTGTTTCCAGATTCAGTTTCTGACCTCTTTTCAAAATTTTGAAAATCAGTTTTTCATTTTCCCCACCCTGTTTACTGTTGAGGTTTTCTATGTGCTCCACACAGGGGGTCTCGATGGACTGAAAGCCAAATGTCCGATAGGTTTCCTTAATCTGGCTGATTACATAATCCCGTATCTCCATCTCCCGGGGCAGAATATCTTTCATTCCTGTTGTTGGTTTTTTCTTTAAAGCCATAATGTTTTTTTCCTTTCTATCATCTCGTCAATGCGGTTGATATAGTCATCGACACTTTTTACATTTTCAATACGCTCCATCCGGTTCTCCTCATGAATTACATACTTGGTGGAGCCCCCGCTGCCCAAAGCCACAATTGTCTCCAATTCCTCCATAATCAGAATGTTGTAGAGGCACTCCTTGCCCTCTCTGGCATATGCCACATTTTCCTGATTCGTGTTCCGCGTCGTACCGGCTTTGTTCTTCTGGCGGTACATATAATAGGGTTTATAGCCATAGTCCCGCAGAATTTCCTTACTCTCTTTCTGCAGAACCGGAATCAGCGTATCCTCGGGATACATCTGCTCTCCCTGTTCCAACTGCTCCCGTCTCATGCGGGATGCCCTTTTAATCACCAGCGTATGCACGGTAATACTGTCCGGATTCAATTCATGAAGCTGATTAACCGTATTATAAAAATCCACTTCATCCTCCTCCGGCAATCCCACAATGACATCCATATTGATATTATCAAATCCAATATCACGTGCCAGAGAAAACTTTTCTTTGACCTGCTCTACGGTATGCTTCCGTCCCATCAAATCCAGCGTATGCTGTTTCATGGTCTGCGGATTAATGGAAATCCGGGAGACACCGGCTTTTTTTAGGATGTTCAGCTTTTCCATCGTGATACTGTCCGGTCGCCCGGCTTCCACCGTAAACTCCAGAACAGAATCCACCGGCAGATGGCTGTGAATCATGTCCATCAGTCGTTGCAATTCCTTCTCATTCAGAGAAGTCGGTGTACCGCCACCTACATAAATGGTATGCAGGCTGCGCCCTTTCGCTTTTTTTGCCAGTGCCGCCATCTCCTTTTCCAAGGCACCCAGATAACCCTCTACTTTAGCAGCATAAGTCTCATAATCATAGGATGAAAAGGAACAGTACTGACAGATGGTCGGGCAAAAAGGAATGCCAATATAAATACTGTATCCATTCCGATAATCCAAATTACGTACCAGCTCATATTCCCGGTCAGCCACATCCATCACCAGACGTATCTTCCCGTCGCTCACCAGATATTCCTGTTTTAGACATTCCCGGATTGTATCGGTGTCCAGCCCATCCATCCGCATGCGAAGCGGAATTTTGGCCGGCCGGATTCCCGTCAGTATTCCCCAGAGAAGCGTTCTTCCGGTCTTCTTAGAAAAAGCCTGGTAAACAACCGCTTTTACCTTATTTTTATCGTAGCCTACCGAAAGATTTTCCCATAGAATTTCTTCTTCCTCAACCATACAGCGTACCGGATAGCCGCTTTCCCCGGACCAGTCCTCCCGCTCCACAATCCGGCAGGATTTTTCCGGATAAAAGCTCTGTGCCAGTGCACGGAGATCATAAGAAAACTCTCCCGGCTGCTGCCTGTTTTGCTTGATTTCAAATGTTATCATAGATACTCCCCTATGCGTAAGGATTGTTGGCAGCCTCGTAGCCCACACTGGTCTCCGGCCCATGCCCAGGATAAATCTTCACATCATCCGGCAAGGTAAGAATCTTGTTTCTCACAGAATCCAGCAGTTCCCTGCCATTGCCCGTGGGAAAATCCGTTCGTCCCACGGATTCCATAAAAATGGTGTCGCCACAGAACAGCGCCTTATCCTCCTCGGCATAGTAACAGCAACTTCCTTTTGTATGTCCCGGCGTATGAATCACACGAAATGTCATACCTGCTGCCTCAAAAACCTGTCCATCCCGAAGCAGTATCTCCGGTTCCAAAGCCACCTCATATCCCATCATGGTACTGGCATTCAGCTGGGGATCCATCAACAGCTCCTTCTCCTGCTCACAGGCATATACTTTACCGCCCACAAGAGAAAGCAGCTCACTGACACCGGTAATATGGTCAAAATGGCCATGGGTGAGTAAAATCCCCTCACAGTTGAACCCTCGCTTTTGAATTTGGGAAGCAATTTTTTCTCCATCGTCTCCCGGATCCACCACCAAGCAGGAATTACTCCCCTCGCGATTGATAATATAGCAGTTTGTACAGACCGGTCCAACGGTCAAAATCGTTATTTCCATCCTCACTCTCCATTCCGAGAAGCCTTACCCATTGGTGCTTCTCTCAATATCCGTCACACTTTCCACGGATCTCAATTTATTAATCAGACGGTCCAGCTGTTCCACACCATGGGTTTCAAAGCCGACTGTCAATGTAGCCCGCTCCTGCTTCGTCGTTCGCACATTCATGGATTTTACATCAATGTTGTTCTCCGTGAAAATACGGGACACATCAAAGAGTACACCACTTCGGTTGTAGCAGTAAATCACAATTTCTACCGGATAAACCTCGCCACTGTCACGTGCCTCCGGACTCCATTCCGCTTCAATCAACCGGTTTTTCTCAGACACCGGCAGATGAATCATATTGACACAGTCTGTCCGGTGAATGGATACGCCCCTGCCTCTGGTTACAAAGCCCACGATTTCATCCCCCGGCACCGGACTACAGCATTTCGAAAAGCGCACGGCAAGATCATCCAGGCCTTCCACTATAATTCCACTCTTGCTCTTCAGGTGTTCATGAGGATTGCGCTCTGCCACCTGTTTGGCTTCTTTGGCATTTTCAATAACTTCATGAACCTGGGCATCCGATACAATCCGCTTATTTTTCTTGTTGTACTCGTCCTGCAGTTTGTTTACCACCTGGCCCTCTTTCAGACCACCGTGCCCAATGGCCGCACATACCGACTCCCAGTCCCGGAAGCCATATTTGCGCAGACAAGCTTCCATGTATTCATTGCGGAGAAGAACCGAAAGGTCAATCCCCTTATTTTTGCAGTATGTGTGTAAAAGTTCCTTTCCTTTAATAATATTGTCTTCCTTAAACTCATTGCGGAACCACTGATTAATCTTGTTTTTCGCCTGACTGCTCTTAACGACATTTAGCCAGTCTCTGCTTGGTCCCCGGCTGTTCTGGCTTGTAATAATCTCAATCCGGTCGCCGTTCTGGATTTCATAATCCAGCTTGACAATATTGCCATTCACTCTGGCCCCCACCATTTTGTTCCCCACCGCACTGTGAACGGCATAGGCAAAATCAATCGGGGTGGAACCCGCCGGCAGGTTTTTCACATCTCCCTCCGGGGTAAAACAGTAAATTCGATCAGAGTACAAGTCCAAATCACTTTTTATGGAATTCAAAAATTCCTTGTTATCATCCATGTCATGCTGCCATTCCAGAATGCGGCGCAGCCATGCCATTTTTTCCTCTTCTTTCTGATTCTGGGAACTCTCACTGCCACCGCTTTCCTTGTAGCGCCAATGGGCAGCGATTCCGTATTCTGCTGTTTTATGCATTTCATAGGTACGAATCTGTATTTCAAAGGGCTGACCCGTCGGTCCAATCAGCGTCGTATGCAGCGACTGGTAATGATTCGGTTTGGGCATGGCAATATAATCTTTAAAACGTCCCGGTATAGGCTTATACATCTCATGAATGATACCAAGAGCCGTATAACACTCCTGATCCGTATCCACAATTATACGAATGGCAAACAAATCATAAATCTGGTCCAGAGACTTGTGCTGTTTCACCATTTTCCGATAGATACTGAACAGATGCTTGACACGCCCATCAATGGTTGCCTTTATATTATTTTCCAGCAGACGTTTGTCCACTTCTTCCATAATATCTTTCACAAAATTTTCTTTATATTCCTTAATCTCATTAAACTGCTCACCAAGTTCTTTGTAAGCCTCCGGTTCCAAATAACGTAAGGAGAGATCATCCAGTTCTACCTTCACTTTGGAAATACCAAGTCTGTCAGCAATGGGTGCGTAAATATCCATGGTCTCTCTGGATTTTTCTTTCTGTTTCTCCGGCTTCATAAACTGCATCGTGCGCATATTATGCAGACGGTCAGCCAATTTAATAATAATGACACGGATATCCTTTGCCATGGCAAGAAACATTTTACGCAAATTCTCTGCCTGCAGTTCCACTTTATCAGAAGAGTAATTCAACTGAGTCAATTTGGTAACACCATCCACCAGAACAGCAATCTCATCGCTGAACATCTCTGTGATATCCTCTGTCGTGTATTTTGTATCCTCCACCACATCATGGAGAAGTCCACCTACAATCGTCTCTTTATCCATCTCCAGCTGCGCCAGAATAATCGCCACACACACCGGATGAATCAGGTAAGGTTCTCCGGATTTCCGTTTCTGTTCCTTATGCGCATCCTTCGCAAGCTCATAGGCTTTGATAATCATATCCAAATCATTGGAGGGATGATAACTGCTGACAGTCTTTTTCAATATTTCAAAAAGGTCGTCTGGATCGGTAAAATCCGGTGGGATTAATTCAGTCGACAATTCACCCGTATCAAAAGTGCCAATCAATCCAACTGTCTTTTCTTTCTCCATAATGAATCATCCTCCTTGTTTTGTATCTTTCTTATTATAAAGGGATTCCTCTGAAATTGCAACTACTGTTGGAAGTTTCCCTTTGCTTTTTCTGTCGTAAGATGAACCTGACTGCCATCGGAAACTGCCTGAATCGTTCCCATCGTATCTGTACGGTAAACCTGCACATCCTCATCCTCCAGCCGGGCAAGTACCTCCGCATGGGGATGACCATAGGAATTATCCTTTCCTGCACTAATTACCGCATATACAGGATTCGACTCCTGTAGAAATGCATCGCTTGTATCCGTATAGCTTCCATGATGTCCTACTTTGAGCACATCGCATTCCAAATCAAAATTCTTCGCAAGGATATCGTTCTCTGACTTTTCTTCCGCATCTCCCATAAACAGGAAACGGTTTTTCCCGTAGGCAAGCTGAACGACCAGAGAATTGTCGTTGGCTCCTGAATAGTCCCGCTGCGGGCCAAGAAAACGAATCATAACATTATTATCATACTGGTATTCTTTCCCAATCTGCGGCATCTGTGCTTCTTTCTCTGCCTGACGCAGCGCATCCTCCACCTCCCGGTAGGTCTTCGTCTCTTTTGACGCCTCCGGCAAATACACAGTATCCACCGGGATTTCCTTCAACACATCGTCCAGACCACCGATATGGTCACTGTCCGGATGGGTGCCAACAAGCACATTCAGTTTGGTAATTCCCTGATTTTTTATATATTCTACTACTGTCGTTCCCTTTTCATTTTTCCCGGCATCAATGAGCATGCTGAAATTTCCTTTTTGAATCAGGGTAGCATCTCCCTGCCCCACATCAATATAGGAAACGGTGAGTTTACTTCCCTCCGTCCGGGTGGGGGCAATCTTCTCCTGAGACTGAAACAGGCCTCTTACCGGTTGATAAAGAAGTGCCGCTATAATAAGGAATACCGGTATTAAAAGCTGCTTGATTACAGCACGTTTTTGTTCTTTGGTAGGCATAAACGCCCTCCTTTCTCCGGCACAGACATTTGTCTTTGACTGCGCCAACATGATAAAATGTAACATATTCCACTTCTAATGTAAAGAAATCCTTGCATTTTGAGGGATTTTTAGTAAAATATAATAGATGTGTTATGCCTTGTGGCAGAAAACGCATAATTTTAGTAAGGAAACATGGAGGAAATTATGATTCAAGCAAGTAACATCTCATTACGTTTTGGTAAAAAAGCGCTGTTTGAGGAAGTCAACATAAAATTTACCGAAGGAAACTGTTATGGTATTATCGGTGCCAATGGTGCGGGCAAATCCACTTTTCTGAAAATTTTGTCCGGCGAACTGGAGCCCACCACCGGTGAAGTCAGCCTGGGACCGGGGGAAAGACTTTCCGTCCTGGAGCAGGATCACTTCAAATACGATGACCAGATTGTTCTGGACACGGTCATCGCCGGCAACCAGAAGCTCTATGACATTATGAAAGAAAAGGATGCCATCTACGCCAAGGAGGATTTTTCTGAAGAAGACGGCATGCGCGCCAGTGAGCTGGAAGCGGAATTTGCCACTATGAACGGCTGGGAAGCGGAGGCGGATGCTGCCACACTGCTGAACGGTCTTGGCATTGACACTGAATTTCATTACAAACAGATGAGTGAGCTGCCGGATACGGATAAGGTCAAGGTACTTTTGGCACGTGCCCTATTTGGCAATCCGGATATCCTTCTTCTGGATGAGCCGACCAACCACCTGGATCTGGACTCCATCCGCTGGTTGGAGGAATTTTTGATCGATTTTGAAAATACGATTATCGTTGTTTCCCATGACCGTTATTTTCTGAATAAGGTATGTACCCACACGGTTGATCTCGACTACGGCAAAATGCAGATTTACGCCGGAAACTATGATTTCTGGTATGAATCCAGCCAGTTGATGATTAAGCAGATGAAGGAAGCCAACAAGAAAAAGGAAGAAAAAATCAAGGAACTGCAGGAATTTATCCAGCGGTTCAGTGCCAATGCTTCCAAGTCCAAACAGGCCACTTCCAGAAAACGTGCTCTGGAAAAAATCGAGTTGGATACGCTTCGTCCTTCCAGCCGGAAATATCCATATGTGGATTTTAAGCCGGACCGTGAAATCGGAAATGAGGTACTCACCGTTACCAATTTAAGTAAAACCATCGATGGTGAGAAGGTACTTGACAACGTATCTTTTACCGTCGGACATGATGATAAAATTGCCTTTGTTGGTTCTTATGGCATTGCCGCCACTACCCTGTTCCAGATTCTCTCAGGAGAGATGGAACCGGATGAAGGAGATTATAAATGGGGAATTACTACCTCCAACTCCTATTTCCCGAAGGACAACACCGCTTACTTTGACAGCAACGACACCATCGTAGACTGGCTGATGCCATTTTCTCCGGAAAAGGATGCCACCTATGTCCGCGGCTTCCTGGGGCGTATGCTGTTCAAGGGCGATGACGGACTGAAGAAAGTGAATGTCCTTTCCGGTGGTGAGAAGGTCCGGGTAATGCTCTCCAAAATGATGATGCTTGGCTCCAATGTACTGATGTTAGATGAGCCAACCAACCATCTGGACATGGAATCCATCACTTCCGTCAACAACGGGCTGATTAAATTCCCGGGGGTTGTACTTTTTACTTCCCAGGACCACCAGTTCATCCAGACCATTGCCAACCGCATCATCGAATTTACTCCAAATGGTATGATAGATAAGGTAACCACCTATGATGAATATCTGGACAGCGACGAGATGGCAAGAAAGCGCCAGGCACTCAGCTAAGAGTGGGACTGTGCAGCAAACTTGACAATATGACCTCATTCATATAGAATGAATGGAAAATGTAACCATACAAAATGACCCTGAACAGTAAAAAGGAGATGATGACTTGGGGCCCAGTGACGCGGTAAACATACTCATTCTTGTAGTATTGCTTATTTTATCCGCTTATTTCTCTTCTGCAGAGACCGCATTGACAACGGTGAATAAAATCCGCCTTCGCGCTCTGGCAGAGGAAAAAAACAAAGCAGCCAAACGTGTTTTGAAATTGATTGAAGAACCTTCCAAAATGCTGAGTGCTGTACTAATTTGTAACAACATTGTAAATCTTTCTGCTTCCTCCATATCCACATCCTATGCTTTCAGCATTTGCAAACGGATGGGACTGGAAGACAGCACCAGTCTGGGTGCCGGTATTGCCACCGGAATACTGACTGTACTGATTTTGATTTTTGGCGAAATTACGCCAAAAAATCTGGCAACAAAAAACGCAGAAAAAATGTCTCTGCTTTACTCGAGTTCCATTTTGTTTATTACCCATCTGCTGACTCCGGTAATTTTTGTAGTCAACCAGATTGCCAGATTTTTCCTCTTTATCCTGCGCGTGGATACCTCTAAAGAATCTAGTGGTATCACAGAGGATGAACTGCGAACCTTTGTGGATGTCAGCCACGAAGAAGGCGTCATCGAAAGCGAAGAACGCCAGATGATTACTAACATTGTGGATTTTGGCGATTCTCTTGCCAAAGACGTCATGATTCCCCGCATGGATATTGCCATGGTGGAAGCCAACATTTCCTACGAGGACCTGCTGACAGAATTCACCGAGAACAAATTTGCCCGTCTTCCGGTTTATGAGGAAACCATTGACAACATTATTGGTATCATCAATCTGAAAGATTTTGTATTTTATAAAGGTGATAAAGAGAATCTGAATATCAAGTCGCTGATCCGGGAAGCCCATGTGACTTACGAGTACAAAAACGTAGCCGAGCTCTTTATGGAAATGCAAAAGGATTCCATTCCAATGACTATCGTACTGGATGAGTACGGCGCCCTTGCCGGTCTCATTACCATCGAAGATCTCATTGAGGAAATTGTCGGAGAACTTCGCGATGAATATGACACCGACGAAGAAGATGAAATCCAGTTGCTCCACGAATCGGTTTACAAAGTTCTTGGATCTACACCTTTGGATGATATTGCGGAAACCCTTAACATTCCGCTGGAATCCGATGATTATGATTCCATTGCCGGTCACGTCATCAATCTTCTCCAGCATTTCCCGGATGTAGGAGAAACAGCAGAAGACCAATACGCCATTTATACCGTTTTGAAAGTAGATGGTAATCGAATTGACAAATTAAAACTCGAACTCAAACCTCAGGATGAGGATGAAGACGAGGACGAATAATCATATTTCCCGCCTTGCCACAAAGATAGCTTTGGCAAGACGGGATTTTTAATTGGCAAACACCATTTTTCTTCGCACCGAAACATTTCTTGTTGTTTCCCCGCGTCCCGAAATACGTCCCAGCACCTCAACATCCATCTGCCCCAGTTCATAATCCAGTTTGTGAACCTTCACCGTGAGATCCACGTCTTCTTCCATTCTGCGAATCATCGCCTGCAGAAAAGCAGCCATCATCTCATTGCGGTTCTGGATTCCATAATGGTTTCCTTCCATTACCTCCGACAGCGTCTGCTCCATGGCCACGGTCAGAGATTCTTCCAGCCTGTCACGTTCCCACATCCTTGTTGTCACATTTTTTTGTATCAGAACAACTAGGAACAGAGAACTAATTCCAATCACCGACACAATTACCGTTCTCACAATTTTCACCCCCTAGCGGACATATCCGTCCAATTGATACTGTTTCTTTTGTTGCGTTACCGGAAATACATAATCATATACCAAAGTCACCCTGGCGTCCCTCCGATTCTCCCCATATTGCCTGATTTGAAGTCGGTACCCTCTTTGCTCTGCCTTTTTTCGGCAGTCGTCTAGAACCTTTTCATCAAAATCACTCTCTTCCATCTGGCGAAGAACTGCCCGGTAAAAGTCTCTGGCCCCACCATACTGCATATTTTGTGCCACATAGGAAATCCCTGTCCACATCAAAAGAATCAGGAAAAAAAATAACACACACTGACTAATCATTCCTTTCAATCACAAGCCCTCCCATCTACCAGAACAAGAATCTGTTTCTCTGCCTGTCGTCCATTTACCCGGCTCCTTACAACCCATCTAAGGAGAAATTTCCCCGGAGAATGTGTATCAAAAAAACCGGATATCCGATTTCCTTTTTCATCATAGCAGCATAACGCCCGGCTCAAATCGCATCCGTCCACATCCGTTGCTTTCGCAAGTCCGGACACTTCAACCTTTTCATTTTGCATGACCCGACGGCTGACAGCATAAATCTGAGGTGTTGTGTATTGAGTCTCAGGCGTGTGAAAAAACGGCTTATCCTGTTCCTCTACAACTCCATAATCTCTCCATTGCCACCAGATTAGCATACAAACTAAGATTGACAATAGAAGAGAAATCATTGTAAAAATTATATTTCTCAAATTATCCTCCTACCATTTCCAGAACCAGTTGAAGCATCCATAAAATCCAGCCTCCAAACAAGGCAACCGAAAATAACTCACCATATTGTTCCAGTAATTCTTCCATTCTCAACCTCCATTCAAAAACGGCATTTGACTTCCCATTATCATGAAAAATGTCAGTACATCCACCACTGCTTTTCCTCCGGCAAGCATCATGGGTATCTGGCGGAGCATGCGGAAGCCCGCTAATTTCATACGAAAATATTGACTCTCTGTCTGATTCATAACCACATGGCTCTGCTCCACAAGAAACTGAATCTGTTTGCTTGCATCCTGATATCCATTGGTATTCACAGAATATAGCAATTTCATCCCTGTCTGCAATTCCGCCAAAGGAAGTCCCTGAAAAAAATTCGTAAAGGGTTCTAAAGCCGCCGGTTTCTGATATACCGCATCAATCAAGCAATCCAGCTCCGACTGGAACCGCCCTGACACCTCTTCTCTCGAGTGCTGAAGAGCATGATATAAACTGTCATTTTTAAGATAAACTGTCACCGCCAACAGCCAATAAGGAAATTCCTGTTCCACCTCTTTCATCAGCTTTTTTTCTACCTTTCTTTCCCATTCCAGTCGTCCCACACAAGATAAAACAAATGTATACACTCCCAGCAGCGAACAGATTACTACAACAGTAGATACCTGATATATCATGCTCTTTTCTATGATTGGTAAAAAATCCCCCGGAATCAGAACACGAGAAACCAAACAAAGCAAAAGGGCCAGCACAACAGATAAAATACACTCTCTTCCAATTGATTGTTTCTTTTTCTGATATAGCACGAAGCGTCTTTTCCACATTTCAAAATCCGCAAGCAGGATATCCAAAGCCTCTGCTACATCATTTCCTGTATAATCTGCCCGGCACAAAAACCGATGCACCAGCTCCATTCTTCTACAACTGTAGATATTTGAAATCTGCTTCAAAGAAGCTTCTGCTATTGTTTCCCGTCCTCCGCACTCTCCAGATTCCAGCACATGAATGGCTCCGGCAATTGCCTTTCCCATCCGGGAATCACTCGGGAACACAGACTGGCAGTCCAATAATGCCAGTTTTAAATGTCCGACTCTTTTGAACGAACATAACAGGAGCTCCATATAAACTGTCAGCTCATCATAACGCTCGATTGCCTCTTTCTTTTTATTTCCAATTTGGAGCCAGACAGGCACAAGAACGCATCCCACAACGCCAATCACGGCGCAAGCGGCCCATGAAAGATTGAACAAAGTCGTCAAAACTACAGTTCCTATCAGCACAATACCATATCCAATTACCCATTGTTTCATGACATCCTCCAATCCGGTCCGGGATCAATTCCCATGTCCCGGAATTTTCTTATCAAGCTTTGTGGCAAATGATGATTTATGATTTTTCCATCCTCTACTAACATCACTATCTGATTTACTGTTTCCTGCCAGTTTTTCCCCACCCTCTCAAAGATACCAATCTGGTCAATAAAACGGCGGATACATCCATCTTCATCTCGCTTACTTTTTACCAGAATTCCCACATCAAGATACCGGTAGGTGTCATTCTCAATGCGGAGAAGGTCTTCCTTTCCTCCCGCCATATTCTTGATGCGGTCCGGAATATTTCTTACATCATCGGTATGGAGGGTAGTGAGACCGCTTGCCCCTGTGCTAAGGGATTCCAGCAAATAGCGGACTTCCGTCGATCTTGCCTCGGACAAAATAATCCAGTTCGGCAGCTGCCTGAGGCAGGCTTTAATTGCCTCCGTATATGTAAAATTTTCTGCCACCTTCATTTCCACACAATCTTTATTGGGATTGATTTTCTGATAGTGGATTTCTAACACATCTTCTATCGTGATTGCCCTTTCGGTTGCCGGAATATACTGGGTCAGATATTTCAGCAATTCTGTCTTTCCTGTACCAGGCAATCCACAGACAGCCACGCTGCAATGAGCCGTGATGCAATGAATCAGTAAATCCAATACAGCCTCACTGCAAAAGCCATTTACCACCATGTCGCTTTTTTCGAGACGCCTTACAGCAGGAATCTTGCGGAGAGAAATTGTAATGCCGGAATGAGCAACGCTCTGGTGAACAATACTGATTCGCAGTTCCTCCGTCTCTACTTCCATCACCGGATTCATTTTATTAAAAGGCTGATTCGTCAAATTCGCTAACAGCGTGGCAAAACGCTCCACAAATTCTCCCGGCAGTACCTCAGCTGCCATGTAGCGGCCCTTCACTAAATCATCAATCCACAATTGTTTTCCATTCCAATTAATATCTGTTACTGTTTCCTCTATCACATAAGGATAAAGAAGACCATAGTCCTGTCGTTTCATCAAGTAGTCTTTTTGAAAATCATTCATTCTCCTACATCCTCCTCATATCTTCTGCAAGTTACAAACAAACGCAGAAATTCCTGATTGGTACTTTGATTAAAGGGGTCCTCTCTCTCATCCATAAATCTCTGAATCTTCTTAACCTGCTCTGCTGTAAAGGACCATTCTTCCTCTTGAGCGACTCCTTTATCAGGCTCTACTGAACGTATATATCCGGCCTCCGTCTGCCCCAATTCCGAATAATCCACCAAAGTCACCGAAACTTTTACAGATGTTATGGCTCCTTTTCCATACCGCCTCTTTTCTCCTTTTTTCATGTAAAAACGGTGTCCATACTGGTCTCTCACTTTTACTACTGCATCCCACGTTCCAGCTCTGATTTCTTTCATTTCAGGAATTTCTACTTCTGTAGACTCTGCCAAATCAGAAAGTTTTTCACAGTCATCTGACAGTGCACATCCCTGCAACAAAAGATCTTTCCACTGAGGTTTCGTATAACCTTGTACCTCTGTGACAAACAAAAAACGCGATGCCGTATGAATCACAGGAGAACGATTCTTTCGAATCTCATAGGTTACTTTTTTCTGTATTTTCACTCCCCTTTGATCGCCGACCTCATAGAAAAGTTCTCCCCGTTTCGTCTTATTGGTAGAAAGAACTCCATTTTCCATCCCAATAATTTTCACTGCTTCCGTGATATCACCTCCCCGGCAATCTTCTGCCTTTACTCCATAAAGCAATACCTGCCGGTTCACAATCTCATCTACATAAAAAACAAAATGGGATTTCTTCGCAAAAATTGTTGGTGTCTCTGCTTCTCTGTTGGTGGGAGAGGAAGACGGCGAAACTGGCAATTTGGATTCCGCTTTCTTCTCCTCCGGTTTCTTCGTACTCGCCGGTTTCTGGACGATTTTCACGAGATAGCAGCCGTCACGCCGCTTTTCTAATTGATACTGCTTTTTAGCAGCTAGCTTAAAAGGAGTTTTTGTCCCTTTTGCGACGCAAATACCGGATTTGTATTTTTCCGGCAGCACCGACACTTTTTCTTCCGGATAGAACGTCGCATCTGTCCGGATTGACACACCGGAGGATAAATAAATCCTCTCCAGTACCGGTCGCCCTGCCAAAGTAAGATTTCCCTTTATCCAAAACGGACTTTTCTTATCATCCCGGTTCTCCCGAAAGGCGCCTCCGCTCACATACAAAGAAGAACACGATGCCACATAAACAGCCGCACCAATACCTCCATACCGGTTTTCTCCTTCCTGATAGCCATTTGCCTGATTTCCTGCTATGGTTCCTCCCTCTATTGACACTTTTCCTTCACTGTAAATTGCTCCACCTCTTCCGTCAAAATTTTTTACAGCGCCGGCTCCTGTCACCTTATTATTCCGTAAGGAACCTCCTTTTACTGTCAGCGCGCCCCCCTTCTCCACAAGAAAGCCAGCGCCTCTGGAAACATTCTGATTATTTCGAATTTCTCCTGCCTTCATTGTACAGCTTCCCTTTGATCCGATTTGTATTGCTCCACCACCATCGACTGCCAACCGGTCATTGATATTGTCACAAAAAAAGCATTTTTCTCCAATCATCATACTCCCCTGTCTCACCTCAACAAGACGCCCAAATACTTTACCTACTATATTTCTATTTCTTCCACCACCACTTACCGTTACATTTTCCCACTGGCAGTTTCCTCCCTGCACCAAAAACAAGCATCCGCCATATACCTTTCCCTTATCCTTACTTCTCTCTAAAATATGACCACGTCCATCGATTTTTTTATTCCCCTGAATGACAATCGGTCCCTCTACGGCCACATCATTCAAAAGTTCTATCTCTTCATCACCCTGGTTGCCACAAGCCGACCGGAGTTCCCTGAAAGTAGATACTTTTATTTGAGCCTCTACCTTTCTAACCGGCCATAAAATAAAGACAAGAAAAATTACCAATGGCACTACAACAGAAATTCTCTTATCCATGAACAATCCTCTCCTCACGCATCTTTAGCTGGACATGAAACAAATCTACCGCTTCTTTGGCCGCTGCCATAAACGGAAAACGTTCATCACCATAACAGCAGGAATAATGACGCATCAAAAATGGGATTAGCTTCCCATCCGAAACGGCATCAGAAAATCCCGAATCATGAGGAATTGTCCCAATCTGACTGCCGGGTATATGAAATCTTCTCATGATTTCTCCCCGTGTCAATTCCGAGCGGTTGTCATAATCTCCGATGAGATAAAACGCTTTTTCCTGTATGGAAGAATAGTTGCGA
>JALENH010000108.1 GCA_022767895.1 Eubacterium sp. | reverse complement strand
AGCGGTTTTGCAGTTGCGTCCGGTATTTTTGCTTTTATTACCATGCTGGGGATTATCCCAAGACTGGCGGCAAGGACAAAAACAGCCAGGCATATTGTCTGGTATGAAAATATGATTGTATTGGGGGGAACCTTGGGAAATATATGGATTGTATTTCTTAACCCATTTCCTGCTACGACCTTACTCTTGATTCTATATGGGCTGTTTGCCGGTATGTATGTTGGTTGTCTGGTTATGGCATTGGCGGAGATGCTTCGTGTTATCCCGATTCTTGTTAACCGTGCCCAAATCAAAGAAGGGTTTTATTTGATTCCGGCGGCTATCGCGATTGGAAAGCTGACTGGAACTTTATTTCAGTATTTTTTCTATGGATGAAAGGAGAAAAAATGGCGAAGGAAAAGATTGATATCAAACAGGTTCTTCAGGAAAGGGAGCCTCAAAAAAAGGATCAAATTTACAACGAGTATGTGAAAGAAAATACTCCGAAAAAGAGCTGGCTTTGGAATCTCTGTAAAGCTTATGTTGTCGGTGGGCTGATTTGTGTGCTGGGACAGGCACTGACGAATTTGTATATGAATCTGGGACTGGTTAAGGATACAGCGACTCTCTATACAACCCTTTCTCTTATTTTTCTAAGTATTCTGTTTACCGGTCTCAATTTGTACCAGAAACTTGCCAATTTTGCCGGAGCAGGTACGATTGTACCAATTACAGGTTTTGCCAATTCGGTGGCGGCACCGGCCATTGAGTTCAAAGAAGAGGGCTGGGTCTTTGGAGTCGGCTGCAAGATTTTTACCATAGCGGGACCTGTTATTTTGTATGGCGTGTTTTGCAGCTGGATACTAGGTGTGTTGTACTGGCTGGGGAAGATGATGGGATTCGTATAGGAGATGGTCGTATTTTTCTCTAATATTGTCTTTTTTAGAGTGTTATGGTACACTAAATCTGCACTTCGACAATCTTTCATGCATATAGATAGAGTGAAAAGATACAATTATTGCGGAAGTGCTTGTTGAACGGAAAGAGAAGGGGGAAATAAAATGATTTGGACAGGACTCGGTATTCCTTTCCTCGGAACAGCACTGGGGTCAGCTATGGTATTTTTAATGAAGGGAAGCATGAACCGGAAAGTGGAAAAGCTACTGCTGGGGTTCGCGGCCGGTGTCATGATTGCGGCATCTGTGTGGTCATTACTGATTCCTTCGATTGAAATGACCGAAGCCAAAGGTGGAATTGCTTGGATTCCGGCACTGACCGGGTTTCTTCTTGGCATGTTTTTCTTATTGGTTCTGGACTGTGTGATTCCCCATCTTCATTTGGACAGTGAAAAGCCGGAAGGTCCCCGGTCCCAGCTTGGAAAGTCTGCTATGCTCGTACTGGCAGTGACCCTCCACAATATACCGGAAGGAATGGCGGTGGGTGTCACTTTTGCCGGCGTCATTATGGGAGATACCGGAATTACGGTGGCGGGTGCCTTTGCCCTTGCCCTTGGCATTGCAATTCAGAACTTTCCTGAAGGGGCAATTATTTCCATGCCGTTATGCAGCTCCGGAATGTCCAAGCAGAAAGCATTTTTCTATGGTTTGTTATCCGGCTTGGTTGAACCGGTGGGGGCATTTCTTACAATTCTTTTGACAGGATTTATCGTACCATTTTTACCCTATTTTCTATCTTTTGCTGCAGGAGCTATGATCTATGTAGTGGTGGAAGAACTAATCCCGGAAGCGCAATCCGGTGATCACACGAATATTGGAACCATTGGTGTGGCATTTGGCTTTGCGTTGATGATGGTATTAGATGTAGCACTGGGATAGTAATAAAAGTACGGATAAACGGAATATAAAGTACAGTTACAAAGTGAAAACACATTGTTAAAATATAAAAAAACGAAGGTGGTGTTTTCCTTTGGACGAGCGCTATTCGAAAAAGGCGGTAGGCGCCAGATTGAAAGAATTTCGTTTATCCCTTCATCAGACGCAGAAAGAATTTGCGGAACAAATGAACTGGGATGTAAATACGTATCGTAAAATAGAGACGGGGTTTTCTTTGCTGACATCTGATAAGGCTCAGATGCTATATGATAAATTTGAGATTGACATTACCTACATTTTGACAGGAGACAAGCTCAATCCGGACGATCATTTGAAACAACTTTGGCTTACTGCAGACCGGACAGAAAGAAAACAGTTGATTGCCAGGCTTATCTCCTATGTTGAGGAAATGTTGTAGGAGCACGAAATATGCGAAAAAATATACTTATTTTGGAGGATGTGGAGACGGCAAGAGAGGCACTGGCTCAGATTGTAAAAGCCTGTGATGATGAGATTGAGGTATTCGCTTTTTCGAATATAGGCGATGCTTGTGCCTGCATGATGGAGAATAGGATTGATTTATTCCTGATAGATATCATTTTGAAACCTCAGGTTTCCAATGATTTTTCAGGAATTACTTTTGCCGAATATGTCCGGCAGCAGGAACAGTATCTGGCGGTTGATATTGTTTTTGTGACATCTCTAATTGGGTTGGAAGCGGAACTTCTCCGAAAAATACACTGTTTTGATTACATAGAAAAGCCAATTCGTGAGAGTCGTGTTCGGAAAGTAGTT
Organism: Eubacterium sp.; assembly: GCA_022767895.1. Lineage (GTDB taxonomy): Bacteria > Bacillota > Clostridia > Lachnospirales > Lachnospiraceae > Eubacterium_F. Next base: position 523 of record JALENH010000108.1, on the reverse strand, counting down.
CTTCAGGCAATTCAAAAGATAGAAATGAAGGAAGAAATAGATGCAATCTGCTTCGTACGGAAGGACAGAGTGGCCTACGCCATACATGAAAATGAGATTATGCTTCTTGAAAGTCGTTACAAGACACTTTCTATTCATAAAATAGATGACATTCTTGAAATTCCTGGTTTGTCTATGAATCAATTTATAAAACGCTTGAGAACTCAGCATTTTTTAACTCCGACAAAAGGAATTGCCGTGAACTATGCCTATATTGAGTATGTGGATCCCGTAAACCGTTATGTGAAAATGCGGGGCCAAAAGGAGCTAATTGAAATTGGCGTGAGAAAGAAAAAACAGTTTATGGAAGAATTAGAAAAATTACAAGGGATAAGAAAATGAGTTGGTTGTGGATTTATATAACGATGATGGAATGGGTTGGGACAGTTATGCTTATTTGGGCGTTAAGTGGGAAGGCGGATTTATTCAGCTTTAAGAAAGCGATGGTTTATTTTTGCTCTTATTGTATTTATTCTTTTATTTT
>JALENH010000099.1 GCA_022767895.1 Eubacterium sp. | reverse complement strand
AATTCAGCTATAAGAGTAGACTTTCCAATACGTCTACGACCATATATAACTGTCATCCCTATTCCATCTTTATCATAGAATTCTTTTAAGGATTCAAGTTCTCTTTCTCTACCTATAAACATTGGAATTGCCTCCCTTTTTTACGCAAGCAATTTTATTCGAATTAATTTTAACAAAACTTTCCTGAATTAAATATACCACAAATAAATATGTATAGCAAGCCTTCTTGACATAAACATAAGCTGTTCTGAAAACATTCATTTATTTTCCTTCTTTCCGGCAACTGCCTCAGCATTAAACATAGCAAGGGCAATATTAACTTTATCCATACGGACAGTTTCTTCCCCCTGCTCAAGCTCACGCACAAAGCGAAGTCCAAGACCTGAACGCAACGCAAACTGTTGCTGTGTAAGTCCTGCGGCTTTTCTATTTTCTTTCACAAATTTTGCAATCGGATTCATTTAGGCATTCTCCTTTATGTTTCTATACAAGACATTACACCCTTTCGGGATTCTTGCCTAACGGGTGCACTCTAAGAAAGCCGATTCAAGTCAGATACTTTCATTTTATCAATCTGCCTCAGAGAAATAATATTGGTAATCAGCGAGAACACACCGCTGAGTCCTATGCCCACAAGGCAGGCTGTAAGATTTGGTACCATATAAAAATTGTCGCCTTTCTTCTGCAGACTGGAAAGTACCCACATTCCCAACGCCACTCCGGCCACAATTCCCAGTAGGATTCCCAGAATCGTCAACACTATATTATCCCGGTAAATATATTGTTTTGTCTTTTTCACACTGAACCCATTAATTCGCATAACAATCAGTTCTTTTGCCTTCTCTTTAATAAAGACTACATTCAAATCCAGCAGTACCAGGAAAGCCATTACAGCCGCCAATGCTAATCCAATATAAACAACAAGGGACGTGCTCTTAAAAGCTGTTCGGAAACGGTTCGTCCACTTGTGATTCTCATCATGGCAGAAATAATATCCTTCCACATTTTTTAATTTGTCTGTGAAAGATTCATCTGGTTCTTCCTGATAGCGAATATAAAATGTGTTGCTCACCGGGGATTCTGACATCATTTTCTCATAGTACTCCTGGCTCATAATAAGCTGGGTGTAAGGTAAATAATACTCGATAACTCCGGCAATCCGGCAGTCATGATAGTTCCCTTCCATATCGATAAGCGGAATGCTATCTCCCGCATCCACATCCCGGAACTTTGTATAATTCCGGGTAATCAACACACCATCTTCCGGCAGGGAATAGCCCTCTCCGCTCTTCCAGTCACTGAGGCGAATGAAGTTATCCAACTGGTCTGCTGCCTCTGGTACAACCATACTGGCGGCACTTTTACTTCCGTCTGGGTCCTCAATGTAAACGGCCTCCTGCATCACCGATGTATAGTCCGCCGATTCTCCATCCAGTATTTTTTCAAATTCCTTTTTTGCACCTGTTACTTCCCCATCATAGACAAGGCTGTCATCCAAAAGCCCTATATCAGAGAAATGCTTTTCCGGTGTATCGAACAACGACAGCTGTAGGGAGAGGGACATAACAATCAACGCCGTACACCCAACAACTCCTACCAGTGTGGCAATTACCCGGGTTGTGTCATTTATCAGATTGTTTACCGTAGTCTGGGTATACAGGGAGAAACGCTGCCAACATTTCCATTTCTCGTAAAAACGGGTACGGGCATTCCCCTGGTCATCCCCTCGTATTAATTCCACCGCCTGACGAGACAGCAATTTCCTGCATGGCAGCCAGGTGGCAAGAAAAATCAAAACCAGCTCAATTGCCGTTACAACGAGAAAATCACCCAGAATAAACACATTTGAAATCTTCTCATATACAAATAATCCCGCATAGACACCATTTATTATGGTCTCAATCCCCCAATATGCCAGTGCCGCTCCCAGAAGAGCTCCCAACACTACCGCCAAAAGGGCATAGACCATATAGTGGGTGACAATTTCTCTCTTCCGTAATCCCAGTGCTTTTTGAACACCGGTCAAAACTTTAGATTCCCTTACAATACGGGAAATGCCTGTATAGCACACCATCATTCCCACAAAGAAGAACAAAAGTGCCAGGGAATAGCAGAGTTTCTCGCTGGTTTCTGCACAATTAATAATTGTACTGTAACTTGCGTTATCCGACCGCCTGGTTACAAACCAACT
>JALENH010000029.1 GCA_022767895.1 Eubacterium sp. | reverse complement strand
ACGGATAATTATGTTCGAATCATTGTCGCGAAAGGAAATAAAAAGTTTGGTTCGGAATATGGATGTGTATACGATAAAAAAACAAAAAGATTGCTTTTTGCAGGAGCTTATAAAGGAGTATTACAAATTCCTAATAAGGTGTCAAACTATAAATAGTCAAGAGATTTTTGATAAAAAAATAAAATTGTAAAAAAGGGTAACTTTAATAGACATCTGAAAATACCGTATTTCAGATGGAACAGAGCAATGTATGTAAAGTAGGTTTTAGCGAAGGTTCTGAACGTTAAAGTCTACATCCTGCTTCTCCAATGCATAGATGACTCTAATTAGTTTCTTTGCTACATGAGTAATGGCTACTCGGTGTTTCTTGCCTTCTGCGCGTTTCTTTGCATAATAGGTTGCAAAGGTCAGATCAAAGCGAATTAAAGGAAGGCACGCATTTAGAAGTACGTAACGGAGCTGGGAGGAACCATGTTTCACCATTCTGCCTCCGTGAGATTCCGTTCCAGAATCATTTATTCCAGGTTCAATGCCAGCAAATGCAAGCATTTGACCGGGATTAGAGAAATTAGAAATATCCCCGTATTCGGCATAAATAACAGCTGCTGAAATTGGTCCAATACCTGGAATAGTCAAATAGTGCGGATGTACGTCTTCAATAAGTTTATGAATCTCATTTTCCAGAGTATCTATTTCTTTGGTTACAGATTTATATAGAGTTAATAAACTGTTTAATTCAATATCAAAGATAGAATTATTGACACCGACCGTATTGGCGGCGAGTTCCTTTAAACGAAGAAACTGCTGAATAGAAAACTTTCCTCTGGAAATACAACGAAGCTTGTCATAGGATGCAGAGTTCATACGTGACATTTTTTCGGCAGAACCATAGTTTTCAAGAAGATAGAGGGCTGTTTTAGAAAGTCGTTCATTGAAAAAAGGCTTAAACTCGGGGAAAGTATGATCCAGAACATTTGTAATTTTTACAAGGTAAAAAGAACGCTGACGAATGAACCTGTCTCGTAAACGAGTTAGTGACTTTAAGGAATAAGAGTGGTAAAATCCCTTTGAATGGGGTTTGTACTCAGCAGTCATTAACCAACGAGCTATTGATTCGCAATCAACAGAGTCGGTTTTGGTTCGCCTTAAGGTTGTAGACTTTTTGTATTCCTTGATAAGAACTGGATTAACTTCCATGAAGCTGTGGTTGGCATTTTCGAGGAAGAGTTCAAGATTGAGGGCATAATGGGCTGTTGATTCAAACCCTATTTTTATATCCTCAGGATTGGAGAGCGAACTTAAAACAGTATGCAGTTCTTCAAAACCGGACTTATCGTTGTTGAAAGTAAATTTAGAAACTACTTTTTGATCAACTGCAGATATGATGCAGCAATCGTGCTTGTACTTGGAAATGTCAATTCCGACAAAGTACATGGACATAGAAATATACCTCCTGAATTAGTATTTAGGCACTGAAGTCTTCCACAGAGAATTCGGCTGTGTAAACACGTAAATAGAAACGTCAAGCGTTAACAAACTAATTACCAGTAATAGACGAAAAGCTGTGGCCTGAGACACCTTATAACAGTCAAAGCCGTATCGATATAGAAACAGATCCACAGTGCCTTTTTAAACTATATCAGAGATGGAAATAAATACCCAGATTATTTTGGGAGAAAGGAAAAAATCCAATTACCATCTAAGATAATTGGATTATACGTATCGATATGCAAAAAACGCATATCTGATACCTGCGTGTTTGTACGCACTCGCTTCAAATCTTTTTTTCGTGAATTACTGGAATCCTGAAAAGATTAGCAACGAATATTTGACAACAAACCCTTCGTTCTAAATTCAGTTTTTTCTTTATCTTATAAACGCATCCCGGAATACTTTTCTGGATGATGTAGTTGCTGCATCTAATAGTGCCACATGACCTCTTAGCACGTCCACATACGGATTCCCTTTACCATCTGTTTTCGGTGCTTTTGCTGCACTTAGTGTCTCTATGATTTCATTCATCTGTGCTGTAAAAATCAATCCGTCTGTATAACGTTCTATTGTACTGCATAATTCTTTGTTTTCTTTTTTTAATTACTTATCTTTGCAAATAAAAATTATACACTAACATTTTCAGGGGACTCCGTGACAAAAATTGAAAAAAATATGGACGAAACGGTGATATACTGAATGAGTAGTTAATTACATGATATAGGAAATGGAGGAATGTAAGATGAAAAAAATCATGGCAGCGTTATTGGCTCTATCACTTTTGACAGGAAGTTTGGTTGGTGTGCCCGGTACGGAAAAGAAGGCACAAGCGGCAAGTTCATACTGGCTTTATGGTTCGGTATTGCCAAAAAGCCAGGGAGGAGAAGCCGGGTGCCGCATTAAAATGTATTACCGGGGTGGAAAACTGGTTGTCCAAGGTGGCATGAGACAGGGAAAGAAAAAGGCGGATTATGGAGTTGGGAAAAAGATTAAGGCAAAAACGCGGAAGTTCAAAGTGGCGTCAAATTGCAAAGTTGTAGAATGTGAGGGGTTGGAGGAGTATTCCTATGGAATCAAGTCGTATGTGAAGGAAAGGGGGATTGGAAGTAAAAAGAACTGGGCAGGGATATCCACTCGCATAAAAGTGGTGAAAGGAAAAGTTGCAAAGATTTATCTTTCGGCATAAGGTATGTACCTGTTATGTTCCATAGACCGGGTGTGTCAAGAGATTTAGA
>JALENH010000304.1 GCA_022767895.1 Eubacterium sp. | reverse complement strand
CCTGCTCTCCCGCAGAGCCTTGGAAGAATCATAATCATATTCGATGGTCTGAATATTTACCCCCGGATATTTTTGATGCAGCTTTTTCAGTATCCCCCGCTCGCACACATGACTCACAAGGCACCCGAAGGGATGCAGAATCAGAATATGGTCGCAACCCTGCTCAATCAGATCCGCCACCTCCCCGGCAATCAGCCAGCCATCCCCCACATGACACCCACTCTGAATAATGGGCTCAGATTTTTTCTTCAAATTTGCAAAAGAAGCCTCCGTCAAAAATCCACATTCTTCCAGCACACAAGTCATGTCCTTGTGCATAGCGGACAAATATCGGATTATCTTATCAAAGCCCGAGAGAAGAAGCGGATTCATCCCCTTCAGGCGTTGATTTTCCCTCTCGCCGTCCACCACGTAGATGACATAATTTAAAAATCCCTCCATTCGGTAGAAAACATCCTGTTTTTGCAAAAAATCTTCCAAATGCTCATTTCCTACCGGAGAAAATTTCATATAAATTTCCCCTGCAACACCCACTCTCTTTCTCTTTTTTCCCTGTGTGGGAATAGCCGAAAAATCCTGTACCATTTGCCGATACAAATGAACCCTCTTTTTTCGGGAAATATCCTTTCCTCCGGCAATCTTTTCTTCCAGCTTTTTCTGCCAGTTCTCGAGACATTCTTTTGCCTGTCCACTCCTTTTCTCATATGGTCTCACCTGCTGATACAGAGTCATCAGCAAATCACCATAACACACTGCAGCGGCAGCACCAAATACAAGTTTGGGCGTGATGGAAAAACCCGGATGCTTTTCCTCGCCGAAGGCATTGAGGGAAATCACGGGAATTTCGGAATAACCGGCTTTCTTGAGACTCTGTATGATGGAATTATAATAATTTCCCGCGCGGCAGGCTCCACCTGTCTGGGGCTCCATAAAAGCAATCTGTCCCACCGGATATTTGCCCGCTTTAATCTCCGCTAACATCTGTCCGAGAATCAGCATCGCAGGCAGACAGTAATCTCCACTGATAAAAGGAAGGGCGTTTTCCGCAAGTTGGTCTTCTATTTCACAGATTTCCAACCGATAGCCACAGGCCCGAAAAGCCGCCTTTAGAAAGTCATTGTGGTATGGCAGCATGTTGGGCAGAAAAATCGTGTGGGTTTTCTTCATTTCTTTCGTAAATTTTGCCTGATTTTGTGTCTTCTTCATTTCTTTTACTCTCGTATGTAATCAACAATTGGCTCAATAAACTTCTTATCGGCAATGTCATAAGAATGTGATATCATCTCTCCCATTTCTTTTTCCTGTGGGGTAGCATCCTTTTTCTTTCTCACCATGGAGGCAAAGGCTTTCATCGCCAGTTTGGCGGGCAGTTTCATTTTATCATAGGCGATTCCCCCCTGGCAATAAAATGCTTTCGCATAGTTCCGCTCCTCATCCGTCAATGCACTATGCAGTGCTTCCTCCACTTCCGGTAACTCATTGGGGCTTGCCCCCACGCAGACAAGCGCCAGTTTCTTTCCCTTCCACTGTGGAATCCGATTGGTAAACCATTCACTCTTTACGATTTTTCCAGCCATCGCCCAACCGGCGTAAACGATGGATTCCGCTGAATCAAAAAAATTATCGTCCTTCTTTTTTGCCTCAGCGACGGGAAGGACATCTGCTCCCAGTTCTTCTCCTAACCATTCTGCATATCTTTTCGTAAAACCTGTTTGTGATGCATATACAATAATTGTTTTCATTTTTTCAAATTCCTTTCCATCTGTATAATAGTTTGTATTGTTGCCATTAACTGCTCTTCTGATATACCTTCATACATTTGATTTATTTGTATCTCGCTTTCCTTGGCATTTCTCTTGCAAAAGTCTTCACACTTTTTTGTCGTGACGACTCTCTGTTTCCTTCGGTCCTTCTCATCAATCTTCATTTCCACGAAGCCCTTTTTCTCCAGCTTAATTAAAATCTGCTTCACATTCTGATGTGAGCTGGCCATTACTCCTGCCAATTCGTTTATCGTAGGGCTTTCCTTACACAGATTGATACATATAATTGCAAAAAACTGCTTCCATGTAATTTCCTCAAAAAAAGAGTCCGCAACATTTTGAAACCGATTTTCAAAGGCACTAAGAAGTCCAATCAGAAAAGCACCCGGCGGCATTTGCCCAAAGTCTACCTTGTTGTCTTGGTACATTGAATTGTAATCCATAACAACCTCCATTTATGTAATATATTACTTATATATGTAACATATTACTTATCTGTTGTCAATAGCAAAACCCAAAAAAATTCCAACCATCTCTTCCGAGACGATTGGAATTCCTTTCCTATCAATTTATTTCTTCCCCGCCAATTCAATGCGAATCAGTGATTTTCTCAACGCAAGATCTGCTCTTGCCATATTGATATTGGCATCGGAACTTTTTAGACGGCGTTCCGCTCTTGCTTTCGCCTCCTGTGCCCGGTTCACATCAATTTCCTCCGGCCACTCACAGGACTGTGCAAGAATCGTTACCTTTTCCTGGGTAATCTCCATAAATCCCTCCAGGACTGCCGCTTCCTTTAACTTGCCACCCGGCTCCGTAATCGTCATGATTCCCGGTGCCACAATGGTTGTCAGCGGAATATGGTCCGCATAAATACCAATATCTCCCTCTGTGGTTGTCAATTCCACCATCTCCGCCTCTCCCGTGTAGAAAATGCGCTCCGGTGATATGACTTCCAGCTGGAATCTTTTCAGGTCAGCCATGTTGTAACCACTTCCTTTCCTTCCATCGGACAAACATTACTGTTTGCTCTCCTTGTATCGTGCTACAACATCATCAATGCTGCCGGCATTCAGGAAATAACCTTCCGGAATTTCGTCATGCTGGCCATCAAGAATCTCCTTGAATCCCTGAATGGTATCCGACAACTGTACATATTTACCCGGAAGACCGGTAAACTGCTCAGCTACGTTAAATGGCTGGGACAGGAAACGCTGTACCTTACGGGCACGGTTTACGAGCATCTTCTCATCCTCGGAAAGCTCATCCATACCAAGAATGGCAATGATATCCTGCAGTTCCTTGTATCGCTGCAAAATCTCCTGCACACCGCGAGCTACCTTATAATGCTCTTCTCCAAGCACACGAGGATCCAACATACGGGATGTGGATGCCAGCGGGTCTACCGCCGGATAAATACCAAGCTCTGCAATGGAACGCTCCAATACAGTGGTGGCATCCAGATGAGCAAAAGTAGTTGCCGGAGCCGGGTCCGTCAAGTCATCCGCCGGCACATAAACGGCCTGTACCGATGTGATAGAACCGCTCTTGGTAGATGTGATACGCTCCTGCAGGGCACCCATCTCTGTCTGCAACGTGGGCTGATAACCCACGGCACTTGGCATACGGCCAAGCAGCGCCGACACCTCGGAACCTGCCTGTGTGAATCGGAAAATATTATCGATAAACAAAAGGACGTCTTTTCCGCCCTTGTCACGGAAATACTCTGCCATGGTCAGACCTGCCAGACCAACTCGCATTCTCGCTCCCGGTGGCTCGTTCATCTGTCCAAATACCATGGTAGTTTTGTCGATAACGCCGGATTCAATCATTTCATAATACAAGTCATTCCCCTCACGGGTACGTTCCCCTACACCGGTAAATACGGAGTAGCCGCCGTGCTCCGTGGCAATGTTGGTAATCAGCTCCTGAATCAGCACGGTCTTTCCTACACCGGCACC
>JALENH010000286.1 GCA_022767895.1 Eubacterium sp. | reverse complement strand
GAGGCACCTGCCGATGACAGTATTTTGTAGGCCACACAGGAAGTATCCTTCATAATGGCCAAAAGCATATGTTCCGTACCGGTCTGCTCCATCCCTGCCTTTTGGGCCTCCTCTTCACTTTGCAAAAGCAGGGCTTCCAGTTTCGGAGAAGTCTCTCCACTCAATTTTTCGAGAACCACCGTATCGGACATTCCACAGTATTTGCAGATTTCCTCTTCAAGTCTTTCTTTATCCAGACCATTTTCCCTCATAATACGGGATGCCACACCCGGGGAAGCTCCCAAGCCGTAGAGAAGATGTTCGGAACCAACAATGCGCTGTCCCATCTTGATTGCGAATTTTGCTGCCTTATTCAATGCCTTTTCAGCATCTGCCGTAAACTGATTGCTCATTTTCTATTCTCCATTTCGAAATCCTTCATATTGATTGTAAATCTGATCCACCAGATCGTGTACATCACTTCTGGAAACATTTTTACAGATTGCCTGTGCCAGAATCAGATCCAGAGTTTCGGCAAGCTCCATAGTAGCTTTCACCTGATCCATATCCACTGCCACCACCGCTCCGTGACGCCGGTCCAGACGAAGATATCCCTCCTGCCGTAACATCGCATAAGCCTTGTTAACCGTGTGCATATTAATCCCTACAGTCTCTGCCATATCTCTCACGGAGGGCAGGTTTTCGCCTTCCTGCAGCTCCGCTTTCACAATTGCCAGAATAATCTGATTGCGTAGCTGAAGATACAACGCTTCATCACTGTTAAAATCAATGGATATGTACATTGCCTGCCGCCTCCTTTGTATTGCCGACCCGGAAATTCAGTTGAGCCAGCTGTTATAGCCGTAGCATAACAGATATGCTGTTAAAAATCAAGGTCATCCGCTATTTTCTTTTTCATCGCCATCTTCAACATGGCAATCAACATGCAGAGAATGATGATAATGAGTAATACAATAATACCAAGCAGAACATACGATGACACCGAAAATCCACTGCCTGTACCAGCAGAAGAGCCGTTGTTGACCCGCTTGGTCATGGTACCGGTATATTTCTGAATCGTCTGCTCCGTCCGGTCATACTGGTAAAGAGCTTTATCCCCACTGGGGCCTTTCAAATACAGAAGCAGATAATTGTTGTCCAAATCATGTTCCATCGTAAAGGCCGGAACAGAAATGCCGGACAGTTCGATGGTGGACTGAATATAGCCGGAAGGAATGGAATCCAGTTCATCCGGATTGAGCACTTCAAATTCATAGGAATTTTTCAAAAAAATCTGACCGTTTGACTGGCGAATGGAAAACCCCACATCCGGAAGGTCTTCTGAACTCTCCTTTTCCCTCTCCTCGGTCTGTGCCTGACTCTCTTTCGTTACCTTGATCTTGTATTCGTTGGTACTGCCATCCTCCGCCGTAACCGTCACTGACACATCATTTTCCCCCACCGTCAGATCTTCATTCCCCTTTATCCTCACACGGGCCTTTTCGTCCTGGGAAATGTAAGTAAAATACAAAATATCAGTGTTGGCATCCACGGTGGCTGTGTACTCTTTACCATCCGGAGTGAAAGCCGGTGAAAAATCGACTGCCGAGACTTTCAGACTTTTGAGACGATTCTCTTTGCTAAGTACCGGCTGGGGTGTCACCTGGGGAGCTGTTGTAGGCTGTGCTGATGCCGATGTCGGGGTACTTCCCTTTTTTGCCACCGTTATCGTAAGCTGGTTACTGGACATAGAAAAATGATTCCCTTCTTTGCCGGTTACCTGGATGGCTCCATCCGGTGCAATCACCGTCGTTCCCTTTTTCTTTGCCTTAAACTGGAGAGAAAAAGTTTTTTTATAAGTTTCTTCAGAATTTCCTGTAGACGCAATCTGCAGCATACCGTCTCCGCCGGTCACTTTCGCTCCACCGGAAATAAACTCAAGAATTTTGGCATCATAACTAATGCGAAAGGAAGTGTCCACAAAGGCCTCTTCGGAAGTAATCTGGCAGACCACCGTAAGCACATCTCCTTTTGCCACCGAGTTTGCTGCTGACGTCAGCTGCAGAATACCACTACCCGCTTTGACTGCTGCCGGAAAAAGGAAAAGCCCTGCAAACAAACTAAACAACAGTACAACACGTTTTCTCATTTTCATCCTGTTTTCCTCCTGTCCCTTTCTACAGAATCAGCCTGGCATCGGACTGTTGTTTGCCGGCATATTTTCAAATACCGGAATGGAAAAGACCAGAGGAGACTTGTCCATCATGCCGGCGTATGCTTTTTTGGTCTTAATTGCTTCTTCATAGGCCGCTTCCACATTGGTCATGTACTGGTGCTCATAACGTTTATAAGTAGTCACATTAAATTTCTCCAGATAACAGGTATTCTGTCCCTTGGCAATGTAGCCGGAACTGATGTACTGGGCTCCTCCCACAATGGAGCGATAAGGATCCGTCCATGGCCGGAGATAAGTCCCTGCCTTCGTATCGCTGGCCCATTTTAAACCGTTCAGAACCGGCGTACTGCTGCTTGTAGCTCCAATATTATAAAAATTGTAAATACCAGGATATGAAGACACTGTCCCGGAAACGGCTGAGCTCGTCGTTGTGGCACTCGTTACAACCTCCTGTTTCACACGGGAAGCCAGATGATACGGGCTCGCCTTACTGTTCTTTGCCGCTTCCATAAAAGCGTCCACATAGTACATCGTTTTGGAAGCTCCCGTTGTCAAATCTTTGTACTTGAATGTTTTGTTATAAAACGGTGTATTGGAAAGAATCGTATTCACACCGGCCTTTGTCTGGTACTGAGGCTGGTACTCCAACATCTCAAACATATATACACTGCGGTCGTTGAGGAAGTTCCGCGGATCCATATAATAGGCCACCGCCGCACGGGATGCCGCCACCCATGTACTTCCATCGAACACTTTCCATTTCCCGGTGGAGGCATCATAGGCATCCGCCGCCGTAGACTTCCACGCTTTTCCTCTGGAATTCGAAATAAGACTGACACCGGTTTTCGATTCTGCATTCACTGCCGTATTCCAGTCCAAACCTGTTTTATAGGCCTTAAACTGCCAATAGGGATAAGCCGAGTGAAGGACACGCAAACTCTGTTTGTAAGATTCAGGAAATCCTTCGTTCTTCATAGCCTGCTCAAATTCTGCATCCGACAACGCAATTACCGGCACTTTCTTTGTCACAGCCTTTTTCGTAAGTTTTACATATTTGGAATTGACATATCCGGTCAGTTTTTTCCCATTGTAGGTGAAAGACAACTTATACCACCGTGTCTTTTTTAGTATGACATCTTTTGTAATGGACACGGTTGTTCCCTTGGTCAGGGACACTGCCTTGCCACCGGATTTTTTGTAAGGAGCTGTGGTTCCTTTCTTTGTATGTACCCTTGCAATCTTCTTGACATTGGCAATCCGGGCATTGGCTGATGTCTTCAATGTCATCTTGACGTATGTATTTCGGACATAGGCTTTTCTTGTCTTCTTTTTATAAGTGAAGGATATTTTAAACCACTTTTTCCCCTTTATAACCTTTTCCCCAAGAATCTTTACACTCTTTCCCTTCGACAGAGTAATGGCTCTTTTGGAAATTGTATATCTCTTTTTCCCATTGCTTTTATAGAGAGAGGAAGCTTTCGTCAATTTGGCAGGCACACAGATTGCTTTGTAAGTCGTCTCGGTCCGGTATGTCACTGACGTAGCTACAGGTGTCGGCGTTGGTGTCGCTGTAGCCGCTGTCTCAATGGCGATGTAACTGGAACTGACATAACCACTAAGAGCCGCCCCCTGATACGTAAAATTCACCTTATACCATCCGGGAAGCGTCTCCGCAATGGACACTTTCGTTCCATTCGAAAGTTTCACCTCCGCTCCATTATACTGCAAAACGGCATAGGTTGTACCGGCGCCGGTTCGCACATTCAGTGATGTAGCCGTCACCACGCCGGTCTGGTTCGCCGCCATGGATCGTTCCGGTTGGAGACAAAGAAGACCACCAAAAACAAGCACAATTATCACTGTTAAAACAACCCTCTTCTTCATGTTTTCCTTCCTTTCTCAATCATTCCTCTTAAACTCGTACAATCAAGTAAATGCGTTCGCTGGTTTCATTGGGTCGATGCACCATATCAGCATCAAAACATTCCTCCATAGAAAGTCCATTATCCGCAAGCAGTTCCCTCAGACAATCGATACTGTAGGCTCTCTGATAATGAGCTTCCTCAATCCGCTCATATAAATCGGAATCCGGCTGCTTTTTGAATATTGTCAGCATGTACTCATTGATGTCCTGGTCTTCATAAAAATAATTCTCCCAAATATAGCTGACCTCTTCATCCTGTTCTACCCATGTCTGGTTACCAATGATATTCCGGTAACAGTATGCGGTCTTTAAATCAAAAATAAAATATCCGCCCGGCTTTACATATTTCTTTACCCGTGCAAAAAGAGCATTCATCAAATCCTCCTGCAGCAGATAATTCACAGAATCACACACACTAATCATAGCATCTACCGGTGCGTCCAGCTCCATCTCCTCCATATTTTGATGAAGATAAAGTATACGGGAACCGCTCTCCTCCTGTTTCTGTCTGGCCAGTGCCAGCATATCCTCTGACTTATCCAGTCCAATCATGGAATATCCCGCTGCAGCAAATTTCTCCGTCATGACCCCGGTGCCACATCCAAGCTCGCAAATCCGCCCCTCTGTGACGCCGTGATTCTGCAAATATTGTAACAGTTTTTCAAACCATTCATCATAGGGGATATGATTCATCATATGGTCATATACATTAGCAAATCCTTCATACATTTTTACCTTCCTCCTGACATTCAATCTCTTTTCCTAGCGAAAAGGAATACAATACACAACGTTCTACCTTTTTCCCCGTCATACCTTCCAAAGCTTTCCGATACAAATCCATCTGGGTGCGGTACCGTTCCACAAGTTTGTTCTCCTCACCAGGTTTCAGAGAATCCGTCTTGTAATCCATCAGCACAATCCCATCATCTGTTTCATAATAGCCGTCAATAATCCCCTGTACCAACACCATATCCGTTTCGTCCCGGTCATCAAAAAGTTCCGATGCTTCCCTCCCCATAACAAATGGCTGTTCTCTGTGAAGCACTCCCTCCTTTTGTGCCTGGCGCATAGCTACACCAAGTGGCGAAGAGAAAAAGGAATATAACCTGTCATAATTGAGAACACTGGTTTCTTCTTCCCGAAGGCGTCCCGTCTCCACAAGACGGTTCACTTCCTTTCGAATTTGTTCTTTATTTTCCGTTTTGGTAAAATCAATAAATGCCATCACCTGATGCCAGATTGTACCATAGGCAGCCCCCTGTCTCGCCGAATTATCCTCTCGCTCCTCCTTCATAAAAGCAGGTACCGGCATCTCATCCTCCGGCTCCTCATGGGTCAATATCGTAAAATCTCCCGTTTCCATTTCTTCCATGGACTGCACTTTCAAATCTGATACCGACACCTTCACCGGCAGAGGTTCCGGTTGTACCTGCTCCTCTGCCTCCATCCACATAAGGGCCTCTTTAAGGTCTTTATCATAACAGACAGATGTGTCAAAATTGTAAAGCGAAGCCGTCCGCTGTACCTCCTGTCCGATTTCCTCCTCCAGTTCAGGAATCAGATCTTCCAATTCAACCAATTGCAAATCAAATAGGTCTGTCCGCACATTCACCGAATTGAATACCATATCAAAAAAGGAATTGATCTTTTCCCGTCCGGCAAAATCCATAATCTTTGAGTCCGTTTTCCTGGTACATCCCACAAGTACCAATTTCTCACCTGCCCGGGTCATGGCAACGTAGAGTTTTCTCATACACTCCCCGATATTATCAAGTTTGTTCCGGTAAGCCAAAAAATCTGTATATATATTCTTCTTTTTGGTGCGCCGTTTATTATCCACGATGGGCGCCGCTATGGCTGTATCCGGGCGAATGGTAAGGAAATTGTTGTTTCTGTGATTCAATTGACTACCCATACCTCCGATAAAGCAGATTGGGAATTCCAGTCCCTTACTCTTGTGAATAGTCATAATGCGCACTACGTTTTCCTCTTCCCCGGCAAGGTTAACCTCTCCCATTTCCTCCGTCTGCTCCGACACCCGTTCTAAATATCGCACAAACTGGTACAATCCATGGTAGGTCGTCCCTTCAAACTCTCTGGCAAGTGCCATCAGACTGTCCATGTTGGCGTTGCGCTGAACGCCATCCTTCATCATCATTACCGATTCATAGATACCGGTTTCCTCATAAATATCCTGAACGATTTCCACCACGGCAGCATAAGAAGCTTTCCTGCGGAGCCGGGAAAGTACTCCAAAAAACTGCTGCAGATGCTCGTATAACGCATCCGCTCTGTCATATCCGCAGAGTGCCTCATAAAGATTCACGGAGCAGTTCTCCATCCTCACCCGTGCCAGTTCTTCCTCCGAAAAGGAGAACATGGGACTAAGCAATACAGCAGCCAGTGGTATATCCTGGCGCGGATTATCAATGACCCGGAGCATTGAGGTCATCAGGTTGATTTCCCGCGTGTCAAAAAAACCTCTTTTGTGCTCCATCACCACAGGAATTCCCGCCTCTGTCAGCGCGTTGAAATAGATTTGCCCACGGTCATGAGACAGCGTCAGTAT
Source organism: Eubacterium sp. (assembly GCA_022767895.1). Classification (GTDB taxonomy): domain Bacteria; phylum Bacillota; class Clostridia; order Lachnospirales; family Lachnospiraceae; genus Eubacterium_F. The sequence continues at coordinate 2,806 of JALENH010000286.1, read as the reverse complement.
CACCACATCCCGGTACTGTGCCGGTCGGTATTTCCCATCTTCCAAAAGATATAATGGGGATTCTTCGGACACCATTTCCTTTATTTTCTGTGCCATCAGAATCCCCTCCGCTTCCGGATTCTGATGGCCAATGATGGCGCAGACATCGATTTTCTCTGAACTCTTCAAATCCGTTTCCGGGAATTCCCGCCCCACCCGCAATTTAGCTTCTTCGTCATATTCCACGCCGCCGATATCCTGATGCATCACACGGTCAAACACCGCATTATTCCCCTCCAGCACAACCTCACGGCTGCGGAAATTCTGGTGAAGATCAATGCGCCGGCAAGTATCCCCCTCCGCTGTACCATACTGCAAAAGTTTGGTGGCAAAAAGTTCCGGACAGCCTCCACGAAAACGATAAATACTCTGCTTGGCATCTCCCACCATGAAAATATTCGGTTTCTCACCCGGCAGTCCATCTCTGGATATGGCATGAAGGAGTGTATCCTGTACCAGATTACTGTCCTGATATTCATCGATCATGATTTCCACGAATTCCATGGCCATCTCTTTGGCAGCCTCTGTGCGGACGTACTCCCCTGTCTTGTCATCCCTTTCCAGAAGAATTTCCAATGCCAGTTGTTCCAAATCATCATAATCCACAATTCCGCGGTTTCGCTTTTCCTTGACAAATTCTTCGTGAAGCCTTTTTGCCAGACGAAACAATGTCTGTAGTTTTCCGCGCATATCTTTCAAATCCCGGAGATGTTCTTCTCTAGGCACTAAGAAAAAGTTCTTTTTCAAAGCATTCAATCCATCCTTGCAATACTTGCAACGGGATACCATGAGGGATCGGTTCTCTTCAATCACCGTATTATCTTTGCGCTTATTCATACTTTTAAACTTTTTATAAGTCAAAAAAGTATGGTAGCAGTCAGCATAGGAATCCGCATCTAAAATTTCATGAATACAGTCTCCCAGTTCCTGCAGATGCGGTTCGTAATAGGAGGGCCAGCCCTCCTCATGACATAAAGCCAGCAATTCTTCCTGTTCTTCCAGAAAATCTCCGGCAACACTTTTGGCATATTCCAAAAGCTGGCGTACAAAGTCTGTTTCCTCCCACTCTTCCTCCGTCTCCACCGCCAGAAAGTCTTCCATCCGTTCCAGAAAGTCTAACGGAAATGGCTGCTCCATCATTTTATTATAAATCTGAAACACCATTTCTCCCAGCGCATCATCCCTGCGGTTCAATTCACTCATATCTGCCAAATCTACAAAATCCGGCCTTACCGCCTCATATTCTTCCTCAAGAATCTGATTCCATACCTCCGTCCGCAGAAGTTCTACTTCCGCATCCGTACCCTGACGAAAAGAAGGATCCAGACCGATACGGTGAAAATAATTCTGTATCACAGAGGTACAAAAACTGTGCACGGTGGAAATGTGAGCCGATGCCAGAAGTCCTTCCTGACGAAGGAGATGCTCATTGTCCGGTTCCTCTTCCAGCGCTTTCACGATTCTTTTGCGGAGCCTGTCTTTCATCTGGGCAGCAGCCGCTTTGGTAAATGTCACCACCACAAACTGATCCACATTCACCGGGTCCTCCTTGTCTGCAATTCTCTGGAAAATCCGTTCCACAAGTACTGCCGTTTTTCCTGACCCGGCAGCTGCTGAAACAAGGATATTGCACCCACGCATATTTATAATTTTCTGCTGATCTTCCGTCCATCTAATCTCGCTCATGAAGCACCTCCCATACTTCTTCATCGCTCATGTCATCCATCGTGCAAATATCATCCTTCTGATTTTCTCTGCCACATACACTCCCATAAGGACAATACTGGCATCCATTGTAACTGGCAAATGCATAAGGCTTTGCTTCGATTTCTCCCGCCAGAATACGATTACCGCACTCCTCTATTTTCTCTCTTGTATGTTCCATGAGAAGTTCAAACTGCTCCGTTGAAAGCACATGGGACTTTTTGCTGTAACTGCCACCCTTGTCCGATTCCACAGGCACAACCGGAGAAGACACAGCAGGCACAAGTTCGTCGCCATTGACTAACCCGTGATCCAGATGTTTTACCACCGATGGCTCGGCATTGACATACCCCTTGCATTTCATCTGTTCCAAAGCACGCATCTGCCTGGTTCCCTCTTCTTCGGAACGCCATTCCAGATTCTTCTCCTTCATGGCATAGTACAGCATAGCCGCCGGAATGACTTCTCCCCCTGTCTCCCGGTGCACCAGTTCCCTGGCCGCCGAAAGATAGGTTACTAACTGCATCTGCAATCCATGATACACCTGTGCCAACGATAAATCCGTAGAATCACTGCTCTTGTAATCGATAATTTTAATCAGATTCCCCTCCGGTGCCGGACAGATATCCACCCGGTCAATCACGCCCCGCAGATTAATTTCGCCATCCTTCAAGGGAATCCGAAGTGCACGAAGCCCCTCTTCGCCCCTGCCACTGAAACGCTTCTCTGTGTAAAGCTGATGAAAATCTCCCTCTTTCATCTGATGCCACATAGCCCAGACAGAATGAGTCAGTTCACTTTTCAGCCGTCGTGTCATAAATGCCGAGCGATAGGACTGGAAATATTTCTGTCCCTGATAATGTTCCACCGCATAGTCCATACACCGGTCAGCAAGCTCCCCAGCCTCTTTCTCCGTCAGGTCCTGCCATTCCCGGTTTTCTCTCTCCAGTTCATGGGAAAAATGTTCCATGGCTTTATGAAAAATATTACCGTGATCCAGACCGCTGATTTCGTACTGTTCCCTCTCCGCAAGCATGAGCCCATAACGGGCAAAGTGGGCAAA
>JALENH010000269.1 GCA_022767895.1 Eubacterium sp. | reverse complement strand
GGTCTGACGGCTATTATCAGTATCAAAATACCGGAGCCTCAGTTTGAGGGGCAGACCAAGCAGAAGCTTGGCAACTCCGAGGCAAGAGGTGCTGTAGATAATGTGGTGAGTGAACAGCTGACCTATTATTTGGAGCAGAATCCGACCGTTGCCAGATTGATTTGTGATAAGGCTTTGTTGGCGCAGCGCGCCAGAGATGCAGCCCGCAAAGCCAGAGACCTTACGAGAAGAAAAACCGCATTGGATGGAACCAGTCTTCCCGGTAAATTGGCAGATTGCAGCGACAAAAATCCGGAAAACTGCGAAATCTATATTGTAGAGGGAGATTCCGCCGGAGGTAGTGCCAAGACGGCACGTGACCGTGCGACCCAGGCAATTTTACCGCTTCGCGGAAAAATCTTAAACGTAGAGAAAGCAAGACTGGATAAAATTCTTGTGAATGCCGAAATTAAGGCAATGATTACTGCCTTTGGAACCGGTATTTCGGAAGATTTTGATATTGAAAAGCTGCGCTACCACAAAATTATCATCATGACCGATGCCGATGTAGACGGCGCTCACATCGCAACATTGCTTCTGACATTTTTGTACCGGTTTATGCCGGAGCTGATTCGTCAGGGATATGTATATCTGGCACAGCCACCGCTGTACAAGATTGAAAAAAACAAAAAATCCTACTATGCTTACAGCGACGAAGAACTAAATGCCACACTGGAACAAATCGGCCGTGATGGCAACAACAACATTCAGCGTTATAAAGGTCTGGGTGAGATGGATGCGGAACAGCTTTGGGATACAACCATGGATCCGGAGAAGAGAATTCTCCTGAAGGTGACAATGGATGAGGAACAGTCTTCGGAGATTGACCTGACCTTCAACACGTTGATGGGTGACAAGGTAGAGCCGAGACGTGAGTTTATCGAAGCCAATGCAAAATATGTAAGAAATCTCGATATCTAGGAAGGAGTATAGAAAATGGACGAAAATATTTTCGACAAAGAAAGTTTTGATGTAATCAAACCGGTAGATTTGAAAGAAACAATGGAAACTTCCTATATCGATTATGCCATGTCTGTCATTGCATCCCGTGCTTTGCCGGATGTAAGAGATGGTTTAAAACCGGTGCAGAGACGTATTCTGTATGCCATGATCGAATTGAACAACGGACCGGATAAGCCACATCGTAAATGTGCCCGTATCGTCGGTGATGCCATGGGTAAATATCACCCACACGGTGACAGTTCGATTTACGGAGCACTTGTAAATATGGCACAGGAATGGTCTACCCGTTATCCCCTTGTGGACGGTCACGGAAACTTTGGTTCCGTGGATGGCGACGGTGCCGCTGCCATGCGTTATACCGAGGCAAGGCTGAGTAAAATCTCCATGGAGATGCTCTCGGATATTAACAAGGATACCGTAGACTTCATGCCGAACTTTGACGAGACGGAAAAAGAACCGACGGTTCTTCCATCCCGTTTTCCAAATCTCCTGGTCAACGGTACCTCCGGTATTGCCGTGGGTATGGCAACCAATATTCCGCCTCACAATCTGACAGAGGTTATCAATGGTGTGGTAAAAATTATTGATGACCAGGTGGAGGAAGACAGAGATACTTCTTTGGATGAGATTATGGAAATCATCAAGGGACCGGATTTTCCGACGGGAGCTACCATTCTGGGAAGAAGAGGTATCGAGGAAGCATACCGTACCGGTCATGGAAAAATCCGCGTGCGCGCGGTGACGGAAATCGAGCCAATGGACAACGGCAAGAACCGGATTATCGTGACGGAACTTCCGTTTATGGTAAATAAAGCAAGACTGATTGAGAAGATTGCAGAATTACATAAGGAGAAAAGAATCGACGGCATTACCGAACTTCGTGATGAGTCCAGCCGTGAGGGAATGCGGATTTGTATAGAACTGCGCAGAGATGTGAATGCCAACGTGATTCTGAACCAGCTGTATAAACACACACAGATGCAGGATACCTTTGGTGTCAATATGCTGGCTCTGGTGAACAATGAGCCGGTGGTGATGAATCTTCTGCAGATGCTCCAGTATTATCTGAAGCATCAGGAAGAGGTTGTAACCCGACGCACGAAATATGATTTGAATAAAGCGGAAGAGCGTGCCCACATTTTGAAGGGTCTGCTCATCGCTCTGGACAATATTGATGAAGTTATTAAAATTATCCGTGGTTCCGAGAGTGCTGCTTTAGCAAAAGAAAAATTAATCGAGCGGTTTGGTCTGGATGACGCTCAGGCTCAGGCCATTATTGATATGCGTCTGCGCGCCCTGACCGGTTTGGAACGGGAAAAATTGGAAAGCGAATATGCGGAGCTGCAGAAAAAAATTGCAGAATATAAGGCAATTCTGGCAGACCGTAAACTTCTCCTTGGTGTCATCAAGAAAGAGATTGTTCAGATTCGTGATAAATATGGCGATGAGAGAAGAACAGCAATTGGTTTTGACGAGTTTGATATTTCCATGGAAGATCTGATTCCGGTGGAAAATACCGTTATCGCCATGTCACATCTCGGATACATCAAGAGAATGACTATTGATAATTTTAAGAACCAGCATCGTGGTGGAAAAGGAATCAAGGGAATGCAGACCATCGAGGAAGATTACATTGAAAATCTCTTCATGGCGACGACCCATCATTACCTGATGTTCTTTACCAATATGGGGCGGGTATACCGGATGAAGGCCTATGAAATTCCGGAGGCCAGCCGTACTTCCCGGGGAACAGCGATCATTAATTTGCTGCAGCTGTTGCCGGATGAGAAAATTTCAGCGGTCATTTCCATCAAAGATTTTGAAGAAGACAAGTACCTCTTCATGGCTACGAAGGATGGAACAGTAAAGAAAACTCCGATTCAGGAATATGCCAATATTCGTAAGACCGGATTACAGGCTATTACCCTGCGGGAAGGCAATGAACTGATTGAAGTAAAAGTGACCGATAACGAGAGGGATATTTTCCTTGTGACAAAGAAGGGACAATGTATCCGTTTTAATGAGAAGGATGCGAGAACCACAGGCCGTACTTCCATTGGTGTCCGTGGTATGAAGTTAGACGATGGAGATGAAGTGGTAGCCATGCAGATGGATAGCCAGGGACCAAATCTCCTTCTTGTATCGGAATTTGGTATGGGCAAGCGGACGAGCATCGATGAATTTAGTCCGCAGTTCCGTGGCGGTAAAGGTGTGAAATGTTATAAAATCACAGAAAAAACCGGTGATGTTGTAGGCTGTAAGGCCATCGAAGAGGGTACGGAAATTATGTTGATTACCAATGAAGGCATTATCATCCGTATCGGAACCGATGATATTTCCAAACTGGGACGCGTGACGAGCGGTGTTAAACTTATGAATCTGGATAGCTCCAAGGATATCCGTGTTGCCAGCATTGCCAGAGTTCACGAGGATGATTCGGAGGAGGAATCCGAAGAGGAAAATACAGAAACGGTTGAGAATGGAGAATAGCATGAGAACGATTCATACCGATGAAATTACGAAACAAATTAAAGAAATGTGTATGCAGGTAAATATCCAGCTTTCGCCGGATGTAAAGGATGCCCTTCTTGCCGGTCGTGAGAAGGAGGAGTCTGTCATCGGTAGACAGATTCTCGGTCAGCTGGAAGAAAATATGGAGATTGCGAAGGAAAACCGCATTCCCATTTGCCAGGATACCGGTATGACGGTGGTATTTCTGAAAATCGGACAGAATCTGCATATCGAGGGAGATTATCTCGAGGATGCTGTCAACGAGGGAATCCGCCAGGGGTATAAAGAAGGATATCTCCGCAAATCCGTTGTGGGAGATCCTCTCATCCGGGAAAATACGAAGGACAATACCCCGGGTGTTATTCACTATGAAATTGTACCGGGGGATCAATTGGAAATTACCGTGGCTCCCAAAGGATTTGGAAGCGAGAATATGAGCCGGGTATTTATGTTGAAACCCGCGGATGGCATCGAAGGTGTCCGTCAGGCAATTCTGGAATCTGTTGAGGCAGCAGGCCCCAATGCCTGCCCGCCCATGGTGATTGGTGTCGGAATTGGCGGTACCTTTGAAAAGTGTGCCCTTTTGGCGAAAAAAGCACTGACCAGAGAATTGGGAAGTCATTCACCTATTCCTTATGTAAAAGAACTGGAAGAGGAAATGTTAGATAAAGTGAATAATCTGGGAATTGGTCCCGGAGGACTGGGTGGCCGCGTGACGGCCATTGGTCTGAACATCGAAACTTATGCAACGCACATAGCGGGTCTTCCCGTGGCAGTGAATATCTGCTGTCATGTCAACCGCCACATCACAAGAGTATTATAGAAGGAGCAGGAATTTCATGGATAAGTATATCGAAACACCGTTAACAAAAGAAAAAGTGAAAGAACTGCAGGCAGGCGACTATGTTTATATTACCGGAACCATATACACGGCAAGGGACGCTGCCCACAAGCGAATGACAGAGGAACTGGCGGAAGGCAAGGAACTTCCCTTTGCCATTGAAAATCAGATTCTTTATTATCTGGGGCCCACGCCGAACCGGGAGGGACAGGTTATCGGATCCGCCGGACCCACAACCAGCAGCCGTATGGACAAATATGCTCCTACCCTTCTGGACCTTGGCCAGACCGGTATGATTGGAAAGGGAAAGAGAAATGAGGACGTAATTTCTTCTATGAAAAAGAATACGGCTGTCTATTTTGCTGCAGTCGGTGGCGCCGGAGCACTTTTATCCCAGTGTATCAAAAAAAGTGAAGTGATTGCCTATGAGGATTTGGGGACAGAAGCAATCCGTAAACTCTATGTGGAAAATCTGCCGGTCATTACCGTCATTGATTGTGAAGGAAACAATTTGTATGAAACGGCAGCAGAAGAATATAGGAGAAAATGAAAATAAAGATTGCAATGGAGATAGGAAAAAGTTATTGACAAACATGTAATTTTTTGATAATATATCACTTGCACTGAAATGTTTCAGTGAATTGAATATCGTTTTAAATATTCAGCTGGAGAAGTACTCAAGTGGCTGAAGAGGCGCCCCTGCTAAGGGTGTAGGTCGTTCGCGCGGCGCGAGGGTTCAAATCCCTCCTTCTCCGTTACAGACAATCCTGTTTTATTGCAGGATTGTCTTTCTGTCTGAGTATAAGAGAAAGATAATTTCTTGCGGTTTGACAGACACAAAACACCAAGATATTGTGTCACTGATTTATTTTGTAATTTTTTGAAAAAAGTTGCAAAAAAAGTGTTGACAACACAATATTTCTTTGGTAAGATAGTATTCGCTGACGCGGTAAGAAACCGTGTCGAAAAGGCAAAGAACCTTGATAATTGAACAGTGAAACAACCTTGAAAAATTATACAAATAATTTTTCGGAAAAGGACATTCGATTTAGAATGAAACCAACCCGATTCAATTTCGTTTCATAATGAAACAACAGTAATCGAACGGATA
>JALENH010000259.1 GCA_022767895.1 Eubacterium sp. | reverse complement strand
AAGCCGTGTTTCTTTGGCAAAATCCAAGGAAAAGATACCGACTTGGCAAGATATGGAAGCGGTCCGGGACCGCGCAATATAACTACCAGGAGGAAATGTCCGTGGGAGACCACGGGCAACCAGAGATTCCATTTCTCTGGTCAAAAAGTGAATATGATTGAAGTAAAAAACATCTGCAAAAGCTACAAGGTGGCGAAACGGGATGCTGGTTTTTGTGCTGCCTGCAAAAGCCTGTTTCACAGAGAGTATGAGAAGATTCAGGCACTGGACCATATCAGTTTTTCCATTGACGAGGGAGAGATGGTTGGTTACATAGGACCCAATGGGGCCGGCAAAAGTTCCACCATTAAAATTCTCAGCGGCATACTGACGCCGGATTCCGGGGAGTGCCGGGTAGACGGGAGAATTCCGTGGAAAAACCGCATGGAACATGTGAGACAGATTGGCGTTGTCTTTGGACAGCGGTCGCAGCTGTGGTGGGATGTGCCGGTGGCAGATTCCTATTCGCTGCTGAAAGACATTTACCGGATTCCGGATGCGGTATATAAAAAGAATCTGGACGAACTTGTGACACTTCTTCACCTGGAGGAACTGCTGAAGACACCCACTCGTCAGTTGTCTCTCGGACAGCGGATGCGCTGTGAGCTGGCAGCTTCCCTGTTACATAATCCGCAGATTCTTTTTCTGGATGAACCCACCATCGGACTGGATGCCGTGTCCAAGCTGGCTGTGCGGGAATTTATTTTAGAGAGGAACCGGACCCACAAGACAACGGTAATTCTCACCACCCATGATATGCAGGATATTGAAGCTCTGACGAACCGGATTATCCTGATTGGCAAGGGGAAAATTCTGTTGGATGGCAGTGTATCCCTGCTCCAGCAGGGAGATGCCGGGATAGACGAAACGGTGGCGGAACTGTACCGCAGCTATGATATTGAGTAGGGGGTGGGACGATGAAAAAATATAGCTCTTTTTTTGCCCTGCGCTTTTCCATGGGACTCCAGTACCGGGCAGCAGCCCTGGCGGGGGTGGCAACACAATTTGCATGGGGATTCATGGAAATTATGGTGTATACCGCTTTTTACCATACCGGGGCGGATTCGTTTCCGATGACGATGCAAGCCACGGCTTCTTATATCTGGCTACAGCAGTCTTTCCTGATGTTATTTATGAGCTGGCTTGTGGAAAGTGAAATTATGGATGCCATACAAAATGGCGGTGTCGCTTATGAACTGTGTCGACCCATCGACTTGTATGATATGTGGTTCTCTCGTACCATGGCAAACCGGCTTTCTGCGGCGGTGTTGAGATGTCTGCCTATACTTGTGGTTTCGTTCTTTGTTCCGGCGCCATATGGGCTTGCACTACCGGCAAATGCAGGTACGTTTATCCTTTTTCTCATAAGTATGTGCCTTGCCTTTTTGGTGACAGTAGCACTTTGCATGCTTGTTTATGTATTGACGTTTTTTACCCTGTCCCCCAAAGGACTGCAGATTTTTTCCGTAACCGTTATTGACTTTTTGTCAGGAGGTGTCATTCCGATTCCCTTTTTTCCGGAAGGGATACGGAAGGTGCTGGAGCTTCTGCCTTTTGGTTCCATGCAAAATGTGCCCTTTCGGGTGTACAGCGGTGATATCGGCGGTGCGGAATGGTTAAAGGCTATGGTGATTCAGGTGTTCTGGTTTCTTGTGATTACCGCTGTGGGCAAAATATTGTGTCGTGTGGCAATCCGTCAGGTGAGAGTACAAGGAGGTTGATGAAAATGAATGGTTTGCGCTTATATGGAAAATATGTGGGGATGCACGTCCGAAGTGCCATGCAGTATAAGGCATCCCTGGTTCTTAGTACCATCGGCCAGTTTCTGGTTTCTTTCAGTGTGTTTCTGGGAATCTACTTTATGTATCAGCGTTTTCCGGCTGTGGAGGGATTTACCTATGAAGAAACACTGCTCTGTTTCGGAATCATGCTGATGGAATTTTCCATTGCGGAGATGGTGGTGAGGGGATTTGACCAGTTTTCCTCCATGGTGCGGCAGGCGGAATTCGACCGGGTTCTGGTGCGTCCAAGAAGCCAAGTGCTTCAGGTGCTGGGCAGCAAATTTGAACTGACACGGCTGGGACGGATTCTGCAGGGAGGTGTGATGTTTGTTTACGCCCTGGTCCAGGCAGATGTTTCCTGGGACGCCTGGAAGGTACTCACCGTAATTTTTATGCTGGTGGGCGGTGTAGCACTCTTTTCCGGGTTGTTTCTGATTTATGCGGCATTGTGCTTTTTTACCCTGGAGGGACTGGAATTCATGAATGTGTTTACGGATGGAGGACGGGAATTCGGACGGTATCCGGTAGGGATTTACGGGAAAAGGATTTTGCAGTTTTGTACTTTTATAGTTCCCTATGCGCTGGTTCAGTATTATCCGGCTCTGTATCTCATAGGTCGGGAAGAAGGGATTCACTATGTTTTTCTTCCGTTGCTTGCCTGCCTGTTCCTTCTGCCGGCCTACGGTCTGTGGCGGCTTGGGGTGCGGCATTACCAGTCGGCGGGTTCTTGACGTATATATAGGGTAGTGTTACAATCGAAAGAAAAAATTTGGAGTGATTTCAATTATCAGCTCTGTCAAGGGAGCTGCTTCAGAATCACCGCTTGTCATCATTGCAAAATTTGCCTTTGTCTGGGCCGGGGAGATTGAGTAAAATTAAATTGACATGAAAATGACACATGTGTTAAACTGAATTTGTAGCAGAAAACCAGTTACAAAGGAGGTATCTATGAGAAGAAAATTAACAAGAATTTTATCCGGGTTACTGGCATTTGCCATGATGATGTCATATTCTATTGTGTTATCAGGTGCGGATGCGGAAGCAGGAAGTAACAAAGGGGTAAGTAAGGTAAGTATTACAAATGTTCAGGGAAAGAAAATCACACTTGGTAAAGGGAAAAAATTGAAACTGAAAGCCGAAGTGGTACTAAAAAAGGGGAGCAAGGCAAGCAAAAAGGTTACCTATAAAAGTTCCGATACATCCGTTGTGAAGGTAAGTAAAAGCGGAGTAATCAAAGCGAAAAAGTTGGGTAAGGCAAAGGTGACAGTTCAGTCCAAAGCCAATGCGAAGAAAAAAGTGACGATTACCGTCACGGTTGCCAAAAAGAACCTTATGATTAAGAAGATTTCTCTGAGGAAGAGTCTTACTCTGCATATGCCGGTTGTGGAAGATGATGCGGATGAGGACGACGTATCGGATTCCGATGATGAGGACGCAGAGGATGTCGAGGAAGACGATGAGGAAGATGAAGACGATGAGGATGATGATGACGATGATGACGAAATCACCTATTCTCTGAATGCCAAAGTGTCTCCATCCAACGCATCCAATCAGAACCTCAAATGGACAAGTTCCAATAAAGGGGTTGTGACCGTGGATCAGGACGGAGAGATTACTGTTGTGGATGCCGGGAAAGCTGTGATTACAGCGAAGGCGACCGATGGTAGTAAAAAGAAAGCAACCTGTAAAGTTACCGTTATTGATGATGCAGATGGTGAAGATGACGAGGATGATGATTCGGAGGAATGAAAAAAAGATTGACGGATTGGAAAATCTAAGAGATAATAGGAATAGTTGAAAATGATTGCAGTGCAAAATGGAGGTTTACTATGATTGAGATGAGACGTGAGAAGCGTTGGCCGGCAAAGCTGCATCTGGAGATTTCCAGTCTGTTCAAACAGGACCATGTGAAGGTGGAGAATATTAATGCACCCATTCAGGTGATTGATATTTCCAAGGCAGGCATCGGTTTTAAGTCGGCCAGTGTTTTGCCAATCGGATATTATTTCAATGCCAGACTGGTTCTTGCAGAAAGGGATGCCCTGAATTGTGTTGTTCGCATTATCCGGCAGCAGAAAGTGAAGGAAGGTTATATTTACGGTTGTGAAATCGTTGGAACGGCATCCATTATGGATTACGTGATTAACGATTACGCCGCATCATTGTCAGAATAAGATTCAAGATAATATGATATGAAGAAGTCCCGATTTGCTCGGGGCTTTTTCAAATCAATAGTAAGAAAGGTTTGTTGTCCAATATTCGTCGTTCATCTTTTCAGGATTCCAGTAATTTACGAAGAAAAGATTTGTGACGAGTGCGTACAAACACGCAAGTATCAGATATGCGTATTTTGCATGTCGATACTTCAGCGCGTTTGTCAGCGGGAGCGGCGCACGAGATACAAACTTTTCTTCGTGAATTACGGAACCTGAAAAAATGCCAACGAACACTTGTCACAAACTTTTTTTCAAAAGCTATTGACAATACCGCCGCAAGGTGGTATTTTATTGTTAGTCAATCGTTAGCACTCTTTTTGGTCGAGTGCTAACAACCGGGAAATGAGGTGGTTATTTGGAACTGAATGAGCGAAAACAGAAGATATTGGAAGCGATTATCCGCAACTACATGGAGACTGGCGAGCCCGTTGGTTCCAGAACCGTTTCCAAGTATACTGATTTGAATCTGAGTTCAGCGACGATTCGCAATGAGATGTCCGATTTGGAGGAGATGGGTTACATCCTGCAGCCCCATACTTCGGCGGGGCGTATTCCTTCTGACAAGGCATACCGGCTTTATGTGGACACGATTTTGCAGAGGAAAGACGAAGAAGTGTCAGAAATGAAAGAGTTGATGGTGGAAAAAGCAGACAAGATTGATCTCTTGCTCAAACAGGTGGCAAAGCTTCTTGCGCAGAACACCAACTATACTTCCATGGTGACAAAGCCGAAGTACCGGCACAAGCGGATAAAGTTCATACAGCTCAATCCCATGGGTGAACGCCAGTTGTTAGTGCTTGTTGTGTTAGATAACAACCATGTCAGCAATAAGTTCATCAATCTGGAAGAGGATTTGGATGAAAATGTTGCTGCACAGATGAATTTCCTGATGAACACCGCATTGACAGGACTTGATTTCACGGAGATTAACATGGCAATCATGCAGCAGATTAAGGATAAGGCTGGAGAGTATGTCGATTTGGCATCCAGCATACTGGATTGCGTGTCGGAGGTAATGTCAGAGGAGGACGATTCCGAGATTTACACATCCGGAGCAACCAATATCCTAAAATATCCGGAACTTTCGGATAAAGAGAATATGACGGGCCTTTTGTCAACCTTTGAAGAAAAGCAAATGCTGGCAGCCTGGGCGAATGATTCTCCCCCGGATGAAGAACAGGAGCATGGCATCCAGGTGTATATTGGAGAGGAATCGCCGGTAGAATCCATGAAGGACTGTTCGGTTGTGACGGCAACTTATAAAATTAAGGAAGGCGTCTATGGCAAGATTGGTATTGTAGGGCCGAAGCGAATGGATTATGAAAAGGTGGTTGGCACACTGGAAAATTGTATGCAACAGCTGGATGATATATTTAAGAAGAAATAGCGAGGTGGAATGAATTGGAAGAAGTAAAGAATGAAAAAGCAGAAGAAGTGAAAGAAGAAAAGAAGGAAGAAGAGAAGACAGCAGAAGAAACGACAGCGAAGGAGTCGGCAGAGGAAACTGCAACGGAAACACCGGCAGAGGACAATGTGGCAGAAGAAACCAAGGACAAGAAAAAAGGGAATAAAAAGAAACCTAAAAAAGATAAGAGGGATGAGAAAATTGAAGAACTCAATGACCGTCTGATGAGAAATCTGGCAGAGTTTGAAAATTTCCGTAATCGGTCAGAAAAGGAAAAGAGTGCCATGTTTGAGATTGGTGCCAAATCGGTGGTTGAGAAAATCCTTCCGGTGGTGGACAATTTGGAGCGGGGCTTCGACGGACTTTCTGATGAGGAAAAAGAGACACCGTTTGCCAAGGGGATTGAAGCAATATACAAGCAGCTTCTGACGGCACTTGAAGAAATGGGTGTAACGCCGATTGAAGCAGTCGGACAGGAATTTGACCCGAACTTCCACAATGCAGTGATGCATGAGGAGGATGATTCTGAGGAGACCAACAAAGTAATTGAGGAATTCCAGAAGGGTTATATGTATAAAGATACTGTAGTAAGACACAGTATGGTTAAGGTTTTAAACTAATTAAAAGAATAAAGAGAGTCGTATGACGACAGAAAGGAAGTAATCGTATGAGTAAGATTATTGGTATTGATTTAGGAACAACAAACAGCTGTGTAGCAGTTATGGAAGGTGGTAAACCAGTGGTTATCGCCAATGCCGAGGGTGCCAGAACGACACCATCTGTTGTAGCATTTACAAAGACTGGTGAGAGACTGGTTGGTGAGCCGGCAAAACGTCAGGCAGTAACCAATGCAGAGAAAACCATCTCATCCATTAAGAGACATATGGGTACGGATTACCGTGCAACCATTGATGACAAAAAGTATACGCCGCAGGAAATTTCTGCCATGATTCTTCAAAAATTAAAGAGTGATGCTGAGAATTATCTTGGCGGCGAAAAAGTGACAGAGGCAGTCATTACCGTTCCGGCGTACTTCAACGATGCACAGCGTCAGGCAACAAAAGACGCCGGCAAGATTGCAGGTCTGGATGTAAAACGTATTATCAATGAGCCGACAGCAGCAGCTCTTGCTTACGGACTGGACAATGAAGGCGAGCAGAAGATTATGGTATATGACCTTGGTGGTGGTACTTTTGATGTGTCCATTATCGAGATTGGTGACGGCGTAATTGAAGTTCTTTCTACTTCCGGTGACAACAGACTGGGTGGTGACGACTTTGATAACAAAGTTTGCGACTACATGGTCGAAGAGTTCAAGAAAGCAGAAGGGGTTGACCTTTCCGGCGACAAGATGGCAATGCAGCGTCTGAAAGAGGCAGCAGAGAAGGCAAAGAAAGAGCTGTCTTCCGCTACCACAACAAATATCAACCTTCCATTTATTACAGCTACAGCGGAAGGTCCAAAACATTTCGACATGAACCTGACTCGTGCTAAGTTTGATGAGTTGACGGCAGATCTTGTTGAGAGAACCGCAACACCGGTTCAGAATGCATTGAAGGATGCTGGTATTTCCGCTTCTGAACTTGGAAAAGTATTGTTGGTAGGTGGTTCTACACGTATTCCGGCAGTACAGGATAAAGTAAAACAGTTGACAGGACATGAGCCAAATAAATCGTTGAATCCGGATGAGTGTGTAGCACTTGGTGCTTCGATT
>JALENH010000233.1 GCA_022767895.1 Eubacterium sp. | reverse complement strand
AAATCCATGGGATGTCGTACCCAGCCGGGATGAAATCGGACACGGCACTTTCATGGCGGGAGTGGCTGCCGGTAACCAGAACCGTGCGGAGGAGTTTTCCGGTGTAGCTCCGCTGGCAGACATCGTCATGGTAAAATGTAAGCAGGCAAATAAAAATTACCGGGACTATTATGGGATTCCCTATGATGTTCCTGCTTTTCAGGAAAATGATATATTGACCGGTCTTGTCTATCTTTTGTCCGAGGCCGCAAGACTGGAGCGCTCGATTATCCTTTGTGTCGGTATGGGGAGCAATATGGGGAATCATAATGGAAGCTCCTCTCTGGGTGTTTTCCTGAACCGCTATTTATCGGTAAAAGGGGTTGGTATTGTTACCTGCGTCGGAAATGAAGGAAATGCCGGACATCATCATCGGATACAGAAAAAGGAAGAAGTAATTGATATCAATGTAGAGCGAAGAATGAAGGGCTTTATGGCCCAGCTTTGGTGGCAGACGCCAGGAAGGATGACATTGGATCTGATTTCGCCCGGCGGAGAAACGGTCAGTGGTATACGGGCAGTGTCCGGAGTTCGGTATGAACACCGTTTTGTCCCGGAGGACACCACCGTTCATTTGTTCTTTGGAGTGGCGCAGGAATTGACACGAGAGCAGGTGGTAGTTTTTCGATTTGAGAACCCCGGACCGGGAATCTGGAAGGTGAGAACCCGGTTTGACTATGATGTTAGGAATTTCTCGATGTGGCTTCCTATTCGGCAGTTTTTGGAAAGAGATGTGGTTTTCCTTGATTCCAGTCCGGATACGACTGTTACCAATCCGGCAACAACGCCTTTTGTAATCAGTGTATCCGCCTATGATGTACAAAATGGTGCGCTCTATTTGCAGGCAGGACGTGGGTTCACGCCCTTTGGTTATGTGAAGCCGGAGGTGGTGGCACCGGGAGTCGACATTACCGGAACGTATCCAAACAATCGTTATGGGACCATGACGGGTACCAGTGTTGCGGCGGCCTTTACAGCGGGAATCAGTGCCCTGTTTATGCAGGAATATGCCGGGGCCGGAGCCAACAGCAATACACTGCGTGAGGCATTAATCCGAGGGGCGGTGCCAAGGGGCGAACCCTATCCCAATACGGAGTGGGGCTATGGCATTGTGGATGCCTACCGTAGCATAACAGACTATTGACGAGGAGAAAGAGATGGGGTATATTAGGACAAAAAGGAGGATGCCAATGAAAGCATGGGAAGAAAATATCCGCAAGGTTGTGCCTTATGTACCGGGGGAACAGCCACAGGAAAAAGACATTATTAAACTGAACACCAATGAGAATCCATATCCACCGTCGCCCAAAGTGTACGAAGCACACCGAAATCTGGAAGTGGACCGTTTTGCGCTCTATCCGGACCCGGCGGCCAGCCGTCTTGTAAAGGGTCTGGAGAAATATTATGGTCTGCAGGAAGGGCAGGTGTTTGTGGGAGTTGGCTCGGATGATGTTCTGGCTCTTGCTTTTCTCACCTTTTTCAATTCTGATAAACCGGTTCTGTTTCCGGATGTGACCTATTCTTTTTATCCGGTTTGGGCTGATGTATACCGTATACCGTATGAGTGTCCCCCGCTGGATGACAATTTCTGTATTCGTCCGGAGGATTATAAAAGGGAGAATGGTGGTATTGTTATTGCTAATCCGAATGCACCTACTTCCCTGGCATTGGAGAGAGATGTGGTGGAAGAGATTGTAGCAGCCAATCCGGATGTTATCGTGATTGTGGATGAAGCCTATGTGGATTTTGGCGGCGAGACGGCATTGCCCCTTCTTGAGCGCTATGACAATCTGCTTGTGGTGCGGACTTATTCTAAATCACGTTCCATGGCAGGGATGAGGATTGGATTTGCCATGGGAAATCCTGAGCTAATTAAAGCCATGACTGATGTGAAGGAATCCATAAATTCTTACACCATGACCATGGAATCCATCGAGGTAGGA
This sequence comes from Eubacterium sp., assembly GCA_022767895.1. Lineage (GTDB taxonomy): Bacteria > Bacillota > Clostridia > Lachnospirales > Lachnospiraceae > Eubacterium_F. Next base: position 655 of record JALENH010000233.1, on the reverse strand, counting down.
GCGGCTTCGTTGGAGGATGAAGATTATTTTCAGGAGAAGTTGTCCAAAGTCATTGCTACGAGAGAACGTGCGAAGGATGAACTGCGAAAAAGAGAATTCACTGTTTTGGATTCTAGTACAAATTTTCTATTTGCGCGTCCCAATCAGGCAGAAGCACAATGGCTTTTTGAAGAGTTAAAGAAGGAAAAAATATTTGTCCGTCACTTTACCGGAGAACGGATTAAGGATTATCTTCGGATCTCCGTTGGTACAGATCAACAGATGGATTGTCTTCTTCAGGCAATTGACCGAATTCTTGGTTGAAAAGTTGGTGGAACTTTTTTCAGAAATTGGTTGACAAGCTGTTGGTTCTATAATATAATAGGTCTTGCGTCACGGCTCAGAGACGCTGGAAAGGCACTGTTTTGTGCCCAATCCGGGGTGTGGCTCAGCTTGGCTAGAGCGCTTGATTTGGGATCAAGAGGCCGCAGGTTCAAATCCTGTCACCCCGATTTATGATTGTCTCAGACAGTCATTGTAATTGCATAGAAACCCTGTGCGGGTGTAGTTCAATGGTAGAACACTAGCCTTCCAAGCTAGATACGTGGGTTCGATTCCCATCACCCGCTTTTGTGGTGCAAACAGCATTGCTACGTGTCAGTAGCTCAGTTGGATA